>CAXHAT010000025.1:0-53163 GCA_964014485.1 uncultured Deferribacteres bacterium | reverse complement strand
CGCAGCCCCTGGATTCCCGCCTGCGCGGGAATGACTTTGACAGGAGTTTCTTTGGCTTCATAGCTGGCGCGTAACATCAGTTAATCACAACGCTCAAATCTATTCATCCAGACGGCTTCCGTCAAATGCAATCTCACGTTTTATTCATACTTCAAGACTTTCGCCGGGTTGAGCAGGGCGGCGCGGATGGTCTGGTAACCCACCGTTAAAACCGCAATCGTAAGCGTTAAAACTGCCGCCAGCAGCAACGAAAGC
The DNA here is from genome assembly GCA_964014485.1 of uncultured Deferribacteres bacterium. GTDB lineage: Bacteria > Zhuqueibacterota > Zhuqueibacteria > Zhuqueibacterales > Geothermadaptataceae > CAXHAT01. The sequence goes on along the minus strand of CAXHAT010000025.1, from coordinate 52,908 downwards.
CAACTCACGTCTACGCGATAGGCGAAATCGCGCAGCCAGGAATTCATCACAAACCACGCAACCGGCCAGGCAAAGATGGAAGCAAAAACAACGAGTTTGACCAGGTTGCGCAGGAGCAGGTTGATGATTTCCGGCACGGTGGCGCCGAGCACTTTGCGCACGCCGATTTCCTTCATTTTGCGCTGCACCATGAACAGGGACAAGCCAAACAAGCCGAGACAGGCGATGAAAACCGCGAGGCCGGAAAAGCCGCCAAAGACGGTTGCCAGTTTTTCGTCGGCTTTGTAGAGCTTGTCAAATTCTTCGTCATAAAAATAGTATTCAAACGGCAGACCGGGGTTGGTTTTGTTCCACTCGTCGCGCAGAAAATCAACGGTTTTCGTCAAGTCGCCCGGTTGAATTTTCACGGAAATGTACTGAAACATGCGCGGGAAAACGTTGATCGCCAAAGGCCGCGTTTCCTGGCGCAGCGAGCGGAAATTAAAATCCTTCACCACGCCAATCACTCTGCCTTCCCTGTTGCCAAATCTCTTGCCGATCGCTTCTTCCGGAGTCCATCCGATTTCACGCACGGCGGTTTCGTTGAGCACGTAGCCGTTGAAAAGATCGGCGGTAACATTTCTCTCAAATCCGCGCCCGGCGATCACTTCGAGTCCAAAAAGCTCGACAAAATTATAGTCGCCGGCGATACGATAAAAACTATGGTCGTCCGCTTCGGTTCGCCCTTCAAAATCGAGTCCTTCGCGCCAGCGTTCAATACTCGGCGTGAACGAGGTCGCCGTCGCATCGACGATTTTGGCATGACTCAGAATTTGGGTGCGAAAAACCTGGTAGTTGTCCTTCGAGCCGCTGCTGTGAATCGGTACGTTGACGATATTTTCCTTGTCATAGCCAAGCTTCTTGTCGCGGATAAATTGCATCTGATCCGAAATAATGAAAGTCCCGGCGATAAAAACGATGGACACTGCAAATTGCACGACCACCAGAATATTGCGCAGACGAGAATTTTTGCCGTCCGCGCCCAGCTTGCCTTTTAGGATTTTGATTGGCTGGAACGAAGCGATGAAAAACGCCGGATAGCTGCCGGCGACGGCGCCGACGAACAGAATCAACACGAGCATCCCGCCGAAGAGCGGCAGGCTTTGGCCGTAATCGATAGCCAACGATTTTTCGACGATCAAATTGAATTGCGGTAAAATAAGCTCAACAAGCAGCAACGCTAACGGCAGCGCAATCGCCGTCAGCACAAATGCTTCGCCAAGAAATTGCGCCACGAGCTGCGCCTTCCGCGCGCCGACGACTTTTCGCATCCCCACTTCGCGAGCTCGCACTTCGGAATTTGCCGTATACAAATTCATGAAATTGATGCAGGCGATGAGCAAAATGATAACGGCAATCGCACTGTAAAGATATACGTTCGCAATATCGCTGCGATGGGTTGGGTCGCGCAGAATTTTCGAATTGAGATAGATTTCGGTGATGGGCTGCAGATAGACCGCATGCTCAGTGCGATCACGCAGCTCGTCGACAATGGCGCCGCTGCGTCGTTCAACATCAGCCAAATTCGCCTCATCCTTGAGCAGAATGTAAGTGTAGTAATTGAACATGCCCCATTGCTGGTCGATCTCGCGTCCGTGAATTTCGTTCAGGTATTCGAATGATGCGACAAAATCGAAAGTGACGTGGGAATTCTCGGGTACGTCGCGCATAACGCCGCTGACGGTAAAGTCGAGTTTGCCGTCGTAATTCAGCGTTTTCCCAAGCGGATTTTCTTCGCCAAAATACTTTTGCGCCATCGATTCGGAAATGACCATGCTGCTGCGATCGGCGAGCGCCGTTTCGGGATTTCCTTGCAGCAATTCAAATGAGAAAACTGAGAACAGCGCGGGGTCGGCAAGTACAAAACGATTTTCGTAGAAACTCTTTCCGCCGTGCGTCATCAAAGCTTTGCTGCGCAGACCAAAAGGGTCGATTCGAGCATAGCTTTCAATTTCGGGCAAGCGTTGTTTTAAGGCTGGCGCCAACGGCGCGGGCGTGCCGATCCACGAAGGGTCTTGCCCGTCACTGCCAACGGCGATGCGATAAATTCGGTCTGAGTTTTCGTGAAAACGATCATAGCTGAGTTCGTCCTGCACAAAAAGCCAAATCAAAATAACACTTGCCATGCCGACCGCGAGGCCCGCAACATTGAGCAATGCGTACCCGGTTTTTTTCGGATTGACAAGATTGCGAAAAGCGATTTTCATATAATTTCTGAACATGGTTCTCTCCCGTTTTATGAACATCGGCAAGGGTGCATTGCGATGCGCCCCTACTCCTACGCGGCGGGTTGTTTGCTCAGACAACACAGAAAAAAATTGGTTGCCTTTCGTCTAACCAGAATGAAAATTGCAAATGGGACGATCAGCTTTCTTTTGACGAAGTTTTGAACATATATTCAGTTCACATCGGCATGAGAAGGCTTGGACGCCGCTGCAACTCAGGATAAATCTGGAGAACAAGAATGAATAAAATCGCCGAGAGCTTCAAAGCATTCGGAAAAGGTTTGATTGACTACGCCGGGCTTTTTCCGCCAGCCAGCCTCATGCTGCGTCCGGCCCTAGATCATTTCGCGCAATTCCAAAAATCGGCGGAAAGCTGGATGCTTTCCCGCTTCATCGTCCCCATTCCCAAACTGCATGAAATTGACGCACAAACGATGGCGGCTTTTTCCGATAAGGATGCGTTTAAGCTGCGCCTTTCGCTGATAACGCAAAATCTCGCCGAAGATTTACTCGTTTTTCTTGGTTTCCGCGAAGAGTGGCGCCATCGAATTTTCGTTGATATTATCGAAACGCGCTTTCCGGCAAGCGACGATTTTCGCGAGGCGTTTTGGAGCAACGCTGAGGTTTTGCAAAAGGCAAAACTTCCACTGCGCACGTTTTATGAATTGCCTTTTGACGGCAGTTGGGACGACCGCCTCGACTCCGCGGTCGAAGCTCTACAGAATTTTAATCAGGAAAGTCCGGAGCAGCTCGAGGTCGGCTTTAAACTACGTTGCGGGGGCGTCGAAGCGCATCAGTTTCCCAGCCCGGCGCAAGTGGCGCGCAGTATTTTGTCTTGTCGCGACGCAGGGCTGCCGATGAAGTTCACCGCTGGCTTGCATCATCCGATTCGACATTTCGATTCAAGTGTTCACACAAAAATGCACGGTTTTGTCAACGTCTTTGGCGGCGGAATTCTGGCGCATGTTCATAGTCTCGATGAAAAGAATCTGGTTGAAATTTTGGCTGATGAAGATGCGGCGGCGTTCAGTTTTGACGACGACAATTTTTCCTGGCGAGAACTGCACGTCAAAACCGAAGAAATCGCAAGAATTCGCAAAAACGCACTTTTGTCTTACGGCAGTTGCAGTTTTGATGAGCCGCGCGATGATTTGCGAGAGCTCAGATGGTTGTCTGCCTAAATCGATTGTCAAAATTTTCAATTTCCACAAACACACAAATTCCGGTAGAGCCGTGATTCATCGCGTCTCCACCAATTTTGGATTTAATGCTATAACCTCATGAAATCATTTATCGAATACCCCGAAAATTCCCACTTTCCGATCCAGAACTTGCCGTACGGCGTGTTTTCCACCAGCGAAAATTCAACCAGGCGCATCGGCGTCGCCATTGGCGATTATGTGCTTGATTTGGCTGCGCTTGAAGCGGCGAAATTACTGGACACGACTTATTTTTCACAATCGACCTTAAACGCTTTCATGGCCGCCGGGCGCGCCGAATGGCGGAAAGTGCGCGAGCGTCTCCAACATCTGCTTAACGCCGAAACAGCGACTTTGCGTGATGACGGCGATTTGCGTAGTCAGGCGCTTTTTCGTCAATCGGACGTGACGATGCACCTGCCCGCACAAATTGGCGATTACACGGATTTTTATTCGTCCCGCCAGCACGCAACAAACGTCGGCATGATGTTCCGCGATCCAGACAATGCGCTTTTGCCGAACTGGCTGCACGTACCGGTCGGCTACCACGGGCGCGCGAGCTCGGTGGTTTTGAGCGGCACTCCGGTCAAGCGCCCTTGCGGTCAAACCAAGGCTAAAGACGCGCAGGCGCCGACTTTTGGGCCTTGTAAATTGCTGGATTTTGAATTGGAAATGGGATTTTTCACCGGCCCCGGAAATCCGCTCGGCGCGCCAATTTCTACCGCACAAGCGCCGGAGCACATTTTCGGCCTTGTGTTGGTGAACGACTGGAGCGCGCGCGATATTCAGACATGGGAATACGTGCCGCTCGGCCCTTTTCTCGCCAAAAACTTCGCCACTTCCATTTCGCCCTGGGTTGTGACGCTCGACGCATTGGAATCGTTCCGCATCCCTGGCCCTGAACAAAAAAATCCCAAGCCTCTCCCCTATCTTCAATCTGCAGGCAATTGGACGTACGACGTTCGTCTGGAAGTCGCTTTAAAAACGCCCGGCGGCGGCGATCCGAGCACAATTTGCCGTTCGAATTTCAAGTACATGTATTGGAACATGGCGCAGCAACTTGCGCATCACACCGTCACCGGCTGCAACGTGCGACCGGGCGATTTGATGGCTTCCGGGACGATCAGCGGAGAGTCGCCGGACTCTTTCGGCTCGATGCTGGAACTTTCCTGGCGAGGAGAAAAGCCGATTCAACTGCCCAACGGCGAAAGCAGAAAGTTCCTGCAAGACGGTGATTCAGTGATCATGACAGGCTGGGCGCAAGGCGAAGGTTATCGCATAGGTTTTGGCGAAGTCGATGGCAAAATTGAGCCAGCGAATTCGAATTCTTAACGGAGGGTTTAAACATGCCGATTTATCACAAGCTGGGCAAAGTCCCCCAAAAACGTCATACCATTTTCAAACAGCCGAACGGCAAGCTCTACAACGAACAACTTTTCGGCACCATTGGCTTTGACGGCATGGCCTCGCTGCTCTATCACGTGCATCGTCCAACGATGGTGCGCGAGGTTCATGAATCGCGCGATGTGTCGCCAAAAATCGCCGTGGGGAAAAATATTCATGCGCGCTTGCTGCAAGGCTTCGACGTTTCGCCTGCGGACGATTTCCTGGAAAGCCGCGTCCCTTTGCTAGTGAACAACGATATTCATATCGGTTTGGCTGCGCCGCGCCAATCGATGACGGATTATTTTTACAAAAACGCTGACGCGGATGAGTTGATTTTCGTCCATCGCGGTTCAGGTACGCTGAAAAGCTTGTTTGGAAATATTCCTTTTGAATACGGGGATTATCTGATTATTCCGCGCGGTATGATCTACCAAATCGAGTTTGATTCTCAGGACAATCGACTGCTCTACGCGGAATCTTTTCACCCGATTTACACCCCAAAACGCTATCGAAACTGGTTCGGACAGCTACTCGAACATTCGCCTTTTTGCGAGCGCGATTACAAACTGCCGCAAGATTTGGAAACGTACGACGAAATCGGCGAATTCGTGATGAAAATCAAAAAACAGCAATGCTTGCACGAGCTGATTTACGCGACGCATCCGTTCGACGTTATCGGTTGGGACGGCTACAATTTTCCGTACGGTTTTTCCATCCACAACTTCGAGCCGATCACCGGACGCGTGCATCAGCCGCCGCCGGTGCATCAGACTTTTGAAACCAGCACTTTTGTCGTGTGCTCCTTTTGCCCGCGACTCTACGACTACCATCCGCAAGCCATACCTTCGCCCTACAATCACTCCAACATCGATTCAGACGAAATGCTTTACTACGTGGACGGCGATTTTATGAGCCGAAATCATATTGAACAAGGGCACATCACTTTGCACCCTGGCGGCATCCCCCACGGACCGCACCCCGGCGCTTACGAACGCAGCATTGGCAAAAAAGAGACGGGCGAGTTGGCCGTAATGATCGACACATTTAAGCCTTTAATGGTCACCGAAGCGGCCCTACAAATTGAAGATCGCGGTTATCATCGTTCGTGGCTGGATGAGTCGGTTTGACGGATTTTATTTCGAAATCAGATGAATCAGCGCATTGCGTGCGGTGCGGTTGTCGCTGTCGCCGAGAGCGTTGATCGCCTGCTTTCGCACGTCAAGATTCTCGTGCGTGCGTGCGATGCGCACAGCCGCTTCGACGCCTAATTCCCCCAAATCTTCAACCAGGCTTTCGAGAGCTTGCGCCCGGACGGTACGTGACGGATCATTCGCGGCAACGTTTTCCAAAACCGGAATCATCATTTTTGGAGAAGCCAAATCCGCCAGTCTTTCGACGGCTTCTGAGCGCACGCGCGGGCTTTTGTGCTCAGAAAGAATATGCTTCAAGCTCGGAGCGGCAACTTCGTATTTAAGATCGCCAATTGCTTCAACCGCTTCTCGCTGAAGACTTTCCTCGGGGTTGTTCATGGCCACATCGTACAGAACCGATTCGGCGCGCTGCGGGAAGCCGTCACTGATCGCTTCGAGCGCTTCGTTTTGCACTCGTCTGCTACCGCCCTTTTGCAAAATCCCTTTCAACACTTCAAAGGCTTCGTCATTTTCCTGATCGGCCAAAGCTTCGACGGCTTCAACGCGTACTTTTTCGGAAGCGTCATTTTCAATCGCAAACGTTAAAGCCTTAACGGCGCACTCGTGCTGGAACCTGCCGAGCGACGAGGCGGCTTCTTCTCTCAATTTCCAATCGCCGTCGTTGCGCAGCGTATTTTCCAGCAGCGCGAACGCAGATTCTGATTTTTTGTGCAGCGCCGCAGCCTCGAGTATATTTTCTTTGCCTTGCTGCGCTTCAATTCTATCGTAAAGGGCTCTCAACATGGTCGCACTCTCTTCCTCGGCATGCTTACCCAACCACAAAATCGGCCTGCGGTTATAGTCAAACGGCAGGTTTATGCTGCGGTATTCAACCGCATCAAAGGCATTTTTAGATCGATCAAAGCCTAAAAACATCACAATTTCGGAAGGCCGTTTCAGAGCGTCTTTTTTTAGTGCGCGCCGCGCCGCCTGCTTAACGCTTTCTTCATCGTTAAAATTAGTGAGCCAATTTTCCGGCTTGCGGTCGTAAACCATCTCGTAAATCGATTTGAGATTGCGGTCTTCGAAAAGATCTTCAAGCATATTCGCCCCAAACGTGCCGTGGATCGTGCCTGAAATTTTCGTTTTTCCTGATCGCATGATAAATGACGTCGCTACAAACCGATTTTCGGGCATCATTGTCTCAAAGCTCCAGGCAATCCAGACGCGCGCTTCCGCTTGTTGCTGCGCCCAGACCATTTTTTGACTCAAAGCTGAAGACTGCCCCGTGTGCTTGATAATTTTTTGTGCGCTCAGAAATGACGATGAAGAGAAAAGACAAACAACCGCAAAAATGGAAAACAGGCATTGTTTTTTGTTCATGGCAACGTCCTTATTCTTGCTCGGTTAATCCGATCAACGCCGCGCGGGCGGCTTTGTTTTTCATGCGTCCAAGCCGGTAAATCGCTTCCTTGCGAATGCTCACGCTTTGATGCTTTTGAGCGATTTCCTTCAAATTTTTTACGCTTGCATCGCTCGGAATTTGCGCCAGGCGATAAACCGCTTTTTTCTGCAGGCTGTGGCTGGCGTCTTCAAACGCGATCTCGCTCAAGACGACAACCGCGTCGTCGGACTTTGTCTGTGCTATTCTGTAAATCGCACTGCCGCGCAGCTTTTCGTTGTGATGCGTTCTTGCAATTTTGATCAACGCTTCGCGCGCCGACTTCTCCCGTCGCTGGGAAATCCGGTAGAGCGCTTCTTTTTGCAGTGAAAATTCTGTTTCGGCAAATACCGTTTTTTCCAAAATGGCCAGCGTCTCTCCGTCGTTCTTTTTTTGGCTGATGCGGTACAAAGCGTTTTTTCGCAAAGGCAAATCAGAATGCTCTTGCAATACTCTGGTCAAGATCGGCCTGGAAATTTCGGGCGAATACTGCGAAGTGCGGTAAAGCGCTTCTTTTTGCAGGCTGTAATCCATCCCCCTGCGGAAAATTAAATTAGCGAGGTACTGACTAACGGCATGCTCCGGGCCTTTCTGCGAAATGCGATAAAGCGCGCTTTTCTTCACGGCAAGTTCCGGGTGCCGATCTACCAAGTCTTTCAGAATCGGCAGGGCCGTCGCGGTCTGTAATTGTGAGATTCGATAAGCCGCATCTTTTTGCACGCTCACTTCAGGATCGCTAAAAGCGACTTTTTCCAACATGCCGGGAACCTCGGCATGTTTATTATGACGGCCAAGCTCACAAACGGCGTTTTTTCGGATTTTTTTCGTCTCGCCGTCAAAAACATACTTGCGCAGGTGCGGCACGACGAGTTCCGAATCATCATGGACGCCAACCGTCGAAACGAGCCGCGCTTTTTGATCGTGATCTTCGATGCGGTCATAAAGTCCGGCGAGCAACGGGACGCTTTCATGATCTCGGGCTTTGCCCAGCCAAACCAACGGGAAACCTTTAAAATCAAATGCCAACGCAACGTTCGAACGATAGATTTTGTGCAAAGGAACGACGCCGCTCTGCTCCTTGTCATAGAAAAAGAGCAGCGCAACCTCCTTCAAAACTTTCTTAGCGGGCGCTTGCTTTCTCTCCCCGACTTGCAAATTTCGTTTGGCCAAATCACGGATAACTTCATCATCCGATTTACGCTCAAACACCGGTGAATCAATTTTTTCGCCGTAAATCAGTTCATGCAAAACAACTTCCGTCGGTGGATGTTCGCTGTTGAAATGGCCCATAAAAGAATTCTCGTGCATCAATCGTTCAATGCTGTAACCGACCCAGTAGCTCCCGCTGTTCGGTGCATTCTCAAGCGACCATTGCCAACGCGTCGTCAAAGGCTGCGTTTGAGAAGGATGACGGATAACTTCTTGCGCAAATGCTAAGATCGTCCAACAAAACACGAAAAAGCAAGTGACGAAAAATTTAGTCGTTCCCTTGGCGATACCGCGCACATCGTCATTTCCGCGCAGGCGGGAATCTAAAATTGGCGCCGTGTCTATGGATTCCCGCCTGCGCGGGAATGACTTTTGGAAAGGCTTAGTTTTCATTTTCTCCTCCTAAAATTTCCAACAACGCCCGGCGCGCTTTGGGCGTACCGATATCGCCGAGAGCGTTCACGGCGGCCTTGCGTACACGGAGATTTGTTTCCGATTTAATGACTTGCTGCAAAATATCGACGGCGTTGTCGGACTTGCTTTCGGCGATTTGGTGGACTGTTTTCCGCTTCAGCTCCACATCGTCGGTTTCTTTAAGAATGGAGTGTAAAACACGCAGAGATTCTTCAGACTTGTGTTCGGCGATCTTGTACATCGCGGCCTGACGAACGCGCGACGACTTACTCCGTTTTACAATTTCAAGAAACGGCCCTGAGTCGCCTTTTTCCAAAGCGTCTTCCAGAGCATAGACGGCGGCTCTGGCGAGATTCTCGTTCGCGTCTGAAACCGCGGTCTGGAATAGAATGTCTCGCGATTTTTGCCCGCCCGCTTCACCGATTTGATACAGCGCTGCTTTCTGTACTTCGTACTCAGGGCTCTTCTGCAAAATTTCTTGCAGCGCCGCCAGAGCGTCATCATTTTTGGACTCGGCAATGGCGTAGACGGCAGCTTTTTTCAGCGCCGCGTTGCCGTCGCCGTAAATAACCGCCTGCAAGACGTCCGTTTTCCGGCTGTTATCCGTCTCAGCAATAGCGTAAAGCGCTGCTTTTTGTACGTTCACGTTTTTTGCGTCTTTCAGCACTTCTTCCAAAGCTGCGAGCGTCTGAGTGTTTTTCAATTCAGAAATACTGTGCGCGGCACTGCGCGCCACCGCCGAATTCTCTTCGTTGATCGCAATGTTTTTCAAGAACGGAATCAAGTCCGGAATCTCAAGCTCGGTAATCGCGTAAATCGCAGACTTGCGCACGTTGACGTTTTCATCTTTTAACGCCACTTCTTTCAGCGTTGCGACAGCGCCCGCGCCGCCATGATCGCCCAAAGCCTGGACGGCTCGTTTCCTCAGGTTTGCAGATTCATCATTCCTTGCGATTTCAGCGAGCTTGGCGGCCGCCTTATCGCTCTCAAAATCTGCAAGGACGTAGACGATCTTGGCCCGCAATTTTTCACTGCCGCCCCTGGTGTAGAGGTTGTAAATCGCATCAAAAGCTGCGTCGTCGCCGATCTCTTTCAGGGCGTAAATTGCAGCCAGGCTGACTTCTTCAGCATCGCTTTTTTGATACTCTTGTAAGACGGTTTCCACCGACCGGTCGCCGCTTCTGGCCAAACGCCGTCCGATGCGAATCACTTCGGACTTGGCGTCATCCGCGTAATTACTGCGCGGGTGTCTTTTGACGAAATTGTGGTAACAATCAAAGGCGGCTCGCGGCGATTCGCCTTGTTTTTCCCGGCTGTAGCAAATCCAATATTCAGCGTCATCGGTGTATCGCGTTTTGGGATATTTTTCGACAAAAGCCTTAAATGACGCTATCGCCTTAGCGTACTCGCCCGTCGAAATAAACTGGTAGGCTTCCGCGTACGCCTTGCTGACTTCATCCTGTCCTGAATGATGCAAATATTCAGACGCTTCAGCAAATTGCGCAACGGATTCGCCGATCCGGCCTCGCAAGCCGGAATATTGCAGCGCACTCCTAGCATATGAACCGCGAGATTGTGCAAGGCGACCAGAAAGTTCTGATTGCCGCCGCATCATTTCCAGCCTCCGCTTTTCCATCGCTTCACGACGCTCTTCCAGCGATTGCGCCGCGATCAAAGATGGAAGAAGGAGAACCATACTGCTCGCGCAAATCCAGAAAATAGCACGGAGCTTAGGTGCTTGTTTTTTGCCGTTCACGTGTGTGCGGGATTCCAGAACTCTTCTACTGCTTAACCACATTTTATAACTCCTTTCCGGTTGGAGAAGTCGGGGAACTATTTTTTATTCTGCTTTGGCTCGCCGCGTCACGCCGCATCTGTTCAACGTTGATTTTGAGCAAGACGCCCGTATTTTGCGCCGTGTTTTGAATCAACTCAATCGCGGGCAAATCAACGTCTTCTTCAAGATTGGCGATTTGCAGCAAGATAATTTCAAGGTCTTCCACAAGCTGGCTCAATCGGTTCCTGCCGGAAAACGCCAAATCGTCTTTGAGGACGGCCGCTTCGCGGACAAGGTCAGTGGAAAGACGCTTGTTAAAAGGGAGGTTGAGAAGATATGGGTCGTCTTCGTCGGCGTCGAAATTGACCATGCCGAGAAGAAGAATTTTTGATTTTTCAAAATATGCCTGGCTGCGTTCATCCAACGCCGTCTGCTGCGCCAGGTTCTCGGACGAACGATGTGAAGCGATTTCTTGCGAGGAGGTTTCCGGGCTTGTGAAATAGATTTTTCCGACGGCAATGCCGATCACAAACAACGCAATTGCTCCAGATATATGGAAAGCAAATTTAGGAACCGGCGCCAAAAGTCCGGCAAAGGCTTGCTTGATTTTACCTGCGATTGAATTCTGCGGCGCCGACGGTTTCTGAAGCTCTGGCGCAACGTTCGCCCAAAGGCTGTCCAAAAATTCAGCGCTCGGTTCCGGGCGTTCGCGTTTGGCCATAACGCCAAGAACGGCGGCGAATTCTTCATAAGATTTTTTGCAATCCGCACAATCGGCCAAATGTTTTTCTAACCGCTTGCGAGCGTCTTCGGAAATCTCGTCGTAAAAAAGCTCGGAAAACTGTTCCTGACATGTTTGACACTTCATGAAGCGTCCTCCAATCCAAGGTCTTGGCGATAAAACGCCAGTTCTTTTTGCATTCTTCTTACTGCTCTAAAAAGCAAACTCTTGACCGTGCCTTCCGCCACTTCGAGCGTGAGCGCAATTTCCTTGAGCGGCAAATCCTGGTAATGTCGCAGGGTGAAAACCGCGCGTTCCTTCGGGGCCAATACATTGAGCGCTTTTTTAATGTGAATTTGAATCATTGTCGATTCCGCGCTTTTCTCTGGATTGCCGGAAAAATCTTTGCCGCTGAAAGCATCGGCATTGCTCGCTTGCAAACTGAAATCTTCCTGCAAGTTCATTGAAGAAAGCGCCTTTTTTCGGGTCTTGTTTAAATGCGTATTCACAGCAATTCGATAAAGCCATGAACTCAATTTGGCGTCGCCGCGAAAAGATTTGAGCGAACGGAACGCTTTAATAAATACTTCCTGCGTCAAATCTTCCGCGTCGTGCCTGTTACCGGCTAAATCATAGGCCACCGAGTAAACGCCGATTTTATACTGCTCAACAATCGAACGAAACGCCTGGTGGTCGCCGTTGCGGGCGCGATCTATATCGTGAATTTCATGATGTTCCATATCTTCCCTTTCCCGGTCGATAGACACAGTATGATTGGGAAAAGTTTACAAAGCGGGGAATTTGTTTTGGCGAAGAGATTTTGTTTTTCTGAGGATCGTAGAAACGTTTTGACAGAAAAATGTATGGCACAAAATGATTCACTACCTGACACTTTTTTTATAGACGTCTAAGACTGGCGAGAGACGCCGGAATTGTCATGCTGGAAGCATCTTTTTTGATCCGGCGCTTGAACTGATCTGTACTGGGCGATAACAAAGATTCCTGCAGAATGACAAAACGTGGCCTTTCGGCAGCTCGAGAACGCAGTTTACAAAAAAGTGTCAGGTAGAGAGCAAGATGAATACATTTGCTGAACAAACAGACTTCCAAAATTCTCGTTCCCAATCTCGGGATTGGGAACGCAATTGCACTCGAAACTCCAGTTTCGACTGAGGTCTTTGGTTCGAAACTGGAGTTTCGCGCCCATTTTCATTCCCAAACTCCGGTTTGGGAATGAGGCGCTATTTGCGCCAGGGTTTCGGGAAATGCTTGGCTGCGCGTAACGTCACTTATTCAAAATTATTTTTGCCGCCCATTTTTCCGTCAACAAACTTTGAAGCCAAAATGTGTTTTTTAAATGACTGAACTTTCAGGCGCTTCTTCGGTCATCCATTGAACGGAATCACCAACAGAAATCTCAGCATCATTTAACGGCTCGCCAAAAGCGCCGCCGCGCCACTCCGGTTTCATCGTTTCTTGTAGACCGGCCAAAGCGGCTTCCATCAAGTGGCAAGGACGTGTTTCGCCCCAAATTCGGATGCGCGCCTCGCCGATTTGCAAAATCTTGCCTCGGCTATTTGGCAGATCGATGCTGGAGACCATTAGATTGGCGCGCCGCGTCGAAGGGTCGAGATCAGCACTAAGTTCTCCCATTATCTCGCGCCATTGATCTTGCGAAATAATCGTAATCGCGCGTTTTCCGCCTTGATTTGCGTTGTCTTTCAGCCCTTTACCCTTCGAAATTTCTGCTGAATCACAAGCGTCCATCGGGCCTTGTTTAAAACGCTTTATCCAGATCGCTTCGAGTTTGCCGGTATCTTGCATGATTTTGATATCTCCATACAGTTCGTAAATTGAGTCAGCTCCAATATAAATCGGAGTGCGGTAGTTGACAAGGCAAACGATGTTTCCACAGGACCGCGGCTTGATTTTCGTTGCGAATGAGCGGAATCACAGCTTAATTTTCTTCAAGTATTTTTGAGCACAAAAAGAATGACTCATGCTTCCAAAAGATCAAACGAAAATTGGCGGCGACGCGGAACGGTTTCCTAAAACGCGCTGGTCGGCGATCAAGGCTGTTAGCAGCGAAAATGCACAGGAGCGAGAGCGCGCATTTTCAACCATTGCCGAGGCGTATTGGAAGCCGATTTATTTTTACATTCGCATGAAATGGCAAAAATCAAATGAAGACGCGAAAGATTTGACGCAGGCGTTCTTTGCCGTTTTATTGGAAAAAGAATACCTGAATTCTTTCAATCCTGAAAAAGCTCTGTTTCGAACATTTTTGCGCACTTGCATCGACCGCTTCGTTATGAACGAAATCAAAGCGGCTGGGCGCATCAAGCGCGGCGGGCAAGTTGTGATGAAATCGCTCGATTTTGAATCCGCCAATCAGGAATGGCGGGAAATTGCCGCCGACAATGCCGAACCGGACGTGTTTTTTGAGCAAGAATGGCTGCGCGCGTTCTTTGCACAATCCGTCGTCGCACTCGAGAACGAACTTAAGAGCGCGAATAAGAATCTCTACTTTGAGATTTTTAAACTCTATGAATTAGAAGCCGCCCCGGAGCGCCCGTCATACAAATCGCTTGCCGCGCGGTTCGACCTCCCGGAAACAAAAGTCACCAACTACCTCGCCTTCGCCCGCCGCCGCTTTCGTGAAATCGCCCTCAAACGTATTCGGTCATTGACCGCGACAGAAACTGAGTTTCGCCAGGAAGTCCGGTCGATTCTGGGCGTTGAAGCCGCATGAGAATTTCCGACGCTGTTTTGCAAAACCTGCGCGCCGTGGTCGAGCTGCCGGCAATTGAAGGCGGACGTTATGAAATTCTGGAAAAGATCGGTTCCGGCGGCATGGGCACGGTCTTTCGCGCCAACGATCTTGAGTTGAAGCGCGAAGTCGCCGTCAAGGTGATGGATTTTTCCGACAAAGACGCTGATTTGGCCGACCGCATGATTCGCGAGGCGCAAACCATCGCGCGTCTGGAGCATCCGGGTATCGTCCCGATTCACGACGTTGGCAAGCTTGCCGACGGACGGATTTTTTATGCAATGAAATTGGTGCGCGGCGAGAGGCTCGACCAAAATTTCGTTAAAACAAAACCGCTCAATGAAAAACTGCGCGTCTTTCAGCGCGTTTGTGAAGCGCTCGCGTTTGCCCACGCACAGAATGTCATTCACCGGGACGTCAAACCGGAAAACATCATGATCGGCGCATACGGCGAAGTGCTTTTGATGGACTGGGGCTTGGCTAAATTGCGCGGAGCGCCGTCGGCGCCTTGTCATGAAGATCAAGCCTCCGCCATTATTCAAACCGCCGCGTCAAAAACCGAAAATCAAACGCTCCACGGGCAAGTTTTGGGAACGCCGGACTACATGTCGCCGGAACAGGCGCAAGGGCGGGTCGAGTTGATCGATCATCGTTCAGATATTTTTGCTCTTGGCGGCGTGCTCCGGTTTCTGGTTGGGTCGGGCAAAAATTCTTCAGATTATTCAAATCGCAAATCCAGTCTTCGATTTAAATTTGAGAACTTTTTTTCACGGCCGCCAAAGCCGCTTGTCGCCATTTATCGAAAAGCGCTCGAAGCCAAGAAAGAACGTCGTTATGACGCCGCACTGAAGATTTCTGAAGACGTGGAAGCGTTTTTGAGCGGCCAACCGGTGTCAGCCTACAAAGAAAACGTCTTCGAAGCGCTTTTGCGCTGGAGCAAACAAAACAAGTTTATCCTCATTCTTGTCTCCGTCTACATTCTCTCCCGACTCTTGCTCGCCTTTTTCCTGCAGAATTAAAGATTTCCGCTGAAGCGTTTAATAGGACAATGTTCAGAAAAACGGCGGCTTTCATTGGCGCGTTTGCGCTTGTTAGAAATGCTGTAAACGTTTTATTTACAAAGTATTGTTCTTGATTTTGAGGAGGAATCAAATGTCAAAATTGTTGTTGGGGATTGTTCTTGGCCTCGTGCTCGGCGCCTTCGACGGGTTGACCGCCTATTTTTCGCCGGAGAAGGATCAATTGTCCGCCATCGTGATGGGTTCGTCAATCAAAGGGCTGATTGTTGGTCTGCTCACAGGATTCTACGCAAGTCGCGTCGACTCATTGAAAAAGGGCGTGATTTTCGGCTTGGTCGCCGGACTGTTTTTCGCTTTTCTCACCGCTTACATGCAATACGCAATGGAGCAAAAGCACTATTGGATGCAAATCATGGTTCCAGGCACTATAGTCGGTGCAATAATCGGCTACGCCACTCAGAAATATGGCCGTCGGAAAATGGAAGCGGCTTAAAGGAGTGGAATGGAACTTTCTCAAAACACAAAAATTGCGAAACGACACACAACATGTTATAGGGATTCAAAATCTTGAATCCCTACCTGTGATATGTCTGTTATTCAGAGACCATGTTTTGGGAAAACCCTTTTCCATCCAGCCAAAAGGCTGCTCGCATCAGCATCTAAACATCGATTAACCACATAAACATTTAAAAATTCGGAGGAAGGAAAATGGGCGACATGAATATTTGGGCGGTTCTGGTCTCAGGGCTAGTGTATTTTATTTTCGGCGGCGTCTGGTACGCAGCCGTTTTTTCCAGGCAATACCAGGAAGGGCTAGGCTTTAATGAAGAAGAAAAAAAGGAAGCGGAAGCGGCTTTCCCCAAAGCGCTTGCCACGCATTTAGTGAGCGGACTCGTCACGGCGTTTGTGATGGCTGCGTTCATTTCCGCGGGCAGTTTCATGAGCGGCGTTAAAGTCGGCGCACTGTTGTGGCTGGGATTTGCGTTGACCATCAATCTTAATTACTTGATGTTCGAACGCCGTCCAATGACTTTGTTCACGCTCAACAACGGCTTCTTTCTCATCGCCTTCGCGATTATGGGCGGCATTCTCGCGATTTGGAGATAAAGCGAGCGGAGCATTCGCAAAATGCAAAACCCCGCTCGGAAACTTGACTCCGACGGGGTTTTGCCAAAATCAAATTAGCTGGTTCTTCCTAATCGTCGCTAGATATCCCCGCAATGAGAAAAGCGGCTCCAGCTAAGGCAATGTCTTTCAAAAAGCTAGCCGTGGATGCTTGCGCAGCTTGTTCTGATGCAGCTGAGAACATGCCAGGCAAATGAATGGAAAGTGCAAAAATCGCCAACATAACGCCAAGCAAGAGCGCCGCCAAGCGCGCCTTTTTACCGATGATAATACTGACACAGGCGGCAAGCAGTCCCAAGCCGGTAAGATAAACCCAAAAAACGCCTCCGGGAATCGGCACCATTCCCGCCATTCCATTGGCATTCATGAAGTGGAACAAACCAAAAACGCCCATTGGCGCAGCGTACAAAATACGTGCGACTCTTCCAGTTAAAACATCCATTCTTCCCTCCTTAATCAGGTGTTAAAGGATATTTTCAGCGAAGCGGTTGCTGTCCGCTTTCAGCCATTATGTTACAGAATGAAAACAAAATCCAGATGATTGTAACGAAAACAGGTCGTAAGTCTTTGTTTCCAATTTTATTAGGTTCAAAAGTTCGTTTTTTTAGAACAAACCGCAAGCTGCCAACGCTCCTGAATTTGTCATTTTTTTACCGCGTATGCGCTGAAATTCTTGCGTTAATTTTGCTTACAGCATGTGAACAGCCCGCCCCACGAATGCAGCAACAATTTCCCTCGCCAATGATCGACAACGCACGACTGCACGAACGGATTCAAAAGCAAAACCTTCCGGGGAACAGGCTCGAAATCCGCTCTATCCTAACCAAGCCCGTCCAGGTGTATATTCCTGAAAAGAGCCGGGGCCAAAAGCCCGTCGTTCCTCTGATACATTTTCACGGCGCTCCCTTCGTGGCGGAACATGCGGCTTATCAGGCAAACCGACCGTTTGTCGCCATTTCGATCAATTTAGGTTCAGGTTCTTCGGCTTATGAACGCCCGTTTCAAGACCCGCAAGTTTTGCCCAAAATCCTTTCGGCTCTTGGCGATAGCCTCAATTCATCGCGTTTTATCCCGGTAGAAGTGCTAATTAACAAGATCACGCTCTCGGCTTTTAGCGCAGGGTATGGCGCGGTGCGAGCCATCTTGCGGCAGCCGGAAAACACGGCGTCGATTTCAAGCGTCCTTCTCCTCGACGGTCTGCACACCGATTACGTTCCAGTACGAACGACTTTGGCGCAGGGCGGCGAATTAAACGCTGAGAAACTCGCGCCGTTTTTGGATTTTGCAAGGCTTGCGCTCGCGAAAAAAAAGGAGTTCGTCATCTCACATTCAGCAGTTTTCCCGGGGACTTACGCCAGCACCACGGAGACGAGCGATTATCTTCTTGAGCAGTTCGGATTGCAGAGGCGGGCGGTTCTAAAGTGGGGCGTTTTGGGCATGCAGCAAGTCAGCGAAGCCGGCGAAGGAAATTTTTCAGTGCTTGGTTTTGCGGGTAACAGCGCGCCGGATCATATCGATCACTTCCACGCGCTTTTCGATTTTCTAGGAAAGCTACATCAATCAAATTGACGCAAGATTCGAATGACCTCGCCTTCTGAATAGACTTCCATCAAATCATCATACGCGTTGCTGAAGGTAAACATCTCGGCGATTTGCTTATAAATTTTAATATGCAAATCGCCGATGGAGCTTGGTGAAACGATAATGAAGAAAATATTGCAGGGCTTTCCATCGACGGCGTCAAAATCATGCCCTTCGTAGGAACGGGCAAAGCCGATCATCGCCTCGCGCACGTAACGGCTGCGGACGTGCGGAATGGCGACGCCGTTTTCCAGCCCCGTGCTCGCCTGCCGCTCACGATTTATAAAATCTTTTAAGAGCTTGCGTTTGTGCAACACTTTACCGGACTTGTCGAGCATATCGACAAAGTGTCCAAGAAGCTTTTCCTTCTGAACCCGTTTGAACTTTTCCAGGTTTAACTCGGGATTATCAGGCGGCTCTTCCGGCTGCGGCAGGTAGAGATCAATCAGTTCCGTTGAGACGTATCGCGCAAGATTCATGTAGAATTCGGTTCACTATTCGAATGAGCGTTTCAGGCGGCTATTTTCTTTCGCTGGCGACAAAAAGGCCAAGAAATAATAACGATCCCACAATGAGAATCACGACTTCTCCGAGAAACACCGCCGCTTTAAACGGATTGGCGTCAAAAACATATTTTATGATAAGCATGACGACAAACGCCACGTTTGCGGTCGCAAAACCATACGCCGGATATACCAACAGTTTTCGAGAAACGGTGAACAAACAAAGTAGACCAATGCCAACCAAAACTGCGAAAATCACAATTAGCCCAAGGTAAGCGTCTAGTTTCGGGCTTCTGAAAACCTGACGAAAACCAAGGTAAACATAGACCAAAATCCCGACGGTCACATAGGCCATTCCGAAAATCGTCATCATTGTGAACGTCGCTTGTTTGGTTGTGCCAAGCCGGACGATGCCGATTCCGGCGCTTAAAAGCCCAACGATAAAAACAATAGAAATCGTCCACCGAAACGACCAGAAATCCATATAAATATCGCCGGAGAAAAAGAAAAACAGCGTGACCAGGCTGATCGAGAGCAGAATCCAGCCAAACATTACCACAAAAAACTGGCCGTCGCGCGAATGTTGTTGAGATTTTTGCCTTTCGCGCATTTCTTGAATATCTTTCCTGAACTGCTGGAATAGAGACCGCATAAGCGTATTTGTCCGTCAATTGGGATCGGGTAAATGAATGCTCCGGTGAGCCAAAACCTTTGTTTGCTGAACAGTCCTGTTCCGGGAAAGAAAAAATCTGCGCTTCCTGGCGCGGCGAGCTTGTCAAATCAGGCGAAATCGTCGACTTCCGAACGCCCGGAGTCGGACGAAGAACGGACATCCCCAAATTCGCGAAAAAATATACTGGTTTTTGAGAATCTCATGCAAACCAAACCTTCCCGGAAAAATAGCTCAGCGGAGCAGATGCACATTGCAAATCTTGTTTTTCCGTCGATCCTGAAAACGGCGATCAGGAAACATGCGGAGCAGTCCTATCCACAGGAATGCTGCGGCTTTTTAATCGGCGCACGGAGGCGACTCAGCTTTGAACTCATTCATGAAGTTCCGGCAAGAAATGCAAGCGCGGGTGAGAAAACAAAGCGATTCCTTATTTCTCCGACCGAATATCTCGCAGCGGAAAAATCAGCCGAAGCGAAAAATCTGGAGATCATCGGCTTCTACCACTCTCACCCGAATTCTCGCGCCCGTCCTTCACAACTCGACCTTGAACACGCGTGGCCGAACATGATCTATCTTATTGCATCTGTTAATGATGGCAAAATTGGTGAATTCGGCGCTTTTTTACTCGCCGAAAACAGGAAAGAATTTCTCCCGGTCGCCATTCACGACGATCTTTAATTCAATTCAATAACTGATGTGACACGCGGCAACGCACATCCTGAGTCTTGGGGCAAACATCGTCTCATTAGCGCCGGGCTTCAACCTAATGTCACTAACTTTTCGCTTACTCTTTAGCTGTCAATGACGTTGATTAATTTTTTATGTGGTTCTATAAGTCATTGTTTATTAAGATATTCCTTCATTCAGTAGCTGGAAGTTTCACAAGTGAAGGATTTGACGATGTCGCTCAAGGATTTCCAAGCCTGTGACGTTTTGCCTGTTTTCCAGGAACTGTTGCCAACATCATGTATCAATAGTCTAATTCAGGAAACGCGTCTGCGTTTTTATCAGAGAATTTTTACGCCTGTTGTCGTGCTATGGTGTTTAATTTATCAACGTCTGAGCCATGATCATACTCAAGATGAAGTCGTCAATCACGTTAAGAACGGCGCCGTTGATCATCTGGGTTTTGATCGCCAGCGCCCGCTTTCACAGCGTTTGAAGTCAGAAAACTCCGCCGCGTACAGTAAAGGGTGTGGTCGCTTGCCGGTGGAAGTTTTGCAAAAGTCGCTTTTAAACACAGCCTCATCGGTTCGGTCGACCATTTCTCCCTGGCACGATCATCCAGTCAGTCTTCTTGACGGTTCGGTTTTTCTGGTTCGGCCCACAGAGAGCTTGATCGAGAAGTATGGTCAACAACACAACCAACACGGAACGAACTATTGGCTGCAAATTCGCAGCGTTGCAACGTTTTGTCTGCGTAGCGGGGTGGTCACCGCTTTTGCCGAAGGCCCTGTTACAACCAGTGAGCAAAAACTCGCGATAGAAGTGTTTGAACAGGCCGAACCCGATACCGTTCATGCGGGTGATGAAAACTTCGGCGTCTTTAGCGTCGCCCAGGCCGCCCGTCATCATTTGCAGCACGTCGTTTTCCGTCTGATGCAAAAACGCGCGAATAACATCGCCAAACAGGTTGCTCAACCCGGTGATGACATCGCAGTAAAATGGAAGCCTTCCCCGCATGACAAGCTCAATGAAGGCATGTCGGAGGAACCGATTTCCGGCCGCGTTCTGTGCATCCGTGTACAACTCGCTGACGGCTTGTACGAAGATATTTTTTTGTTTACGACCCTGACGGACCGCGCCGTCTATACGCCGGAAGAACTCATTAAACTCTATGGCTTCCGATGGCACGCGGAGTTGAACCTCAGATATATCAAAACCCAGTTTGAGATGAGAATTTTAAAAAGCCGATCACCTGATATGGCGCTCAAAGAATTGTTGAGCGGACTCCTGGCTTATAATTTAGTTCGCGCGTATGCTCGAAGCCGCGAAAAACGACGGCTCAGACCCGTTTCAACTCAGCTTCACAATGTGCTGGCGGCGGATTCGAGAGGTGATCCTCCATATTCGGACCACCGACGCCCCGGAGCAAATTGAAAACGCCGTGCGAATGTTGCTCACAATATTGCCGAATTGCCGCTTACCCAATAGAAAATTTCAGCGGTTTGAACCCAGAAAAGTCAGATATCGACCTAAGTCATATCCCGCGCTGAAGGGTGATCGAGACGACGAAAGACGATTACATATCAAAGAACTGATTGACAAAAAATCGAAAAGTTAGTGACGTTGGGCTTCAGCCCGGTGACAAGCAAATCGCCCATTTTCTCTCTTCCGCCGCGCTGGCGCGGCGGAAGAGATGGGCAGCCGTCTTCTAGAATCTCCGCTCTGAAGAGCGGAGCTAATGAGAATCAAAAGTCGCCCGCAGGCTTTGATCGCGCATGCCAAACGGTACGTGCGTGACATCAGTCGACAAGCCGATCTTTATTTCAGAAGGATGAGCTATGCCTGTTGTTTACATCCCTTCAGCGCTGCGACCGTTCGCAGAAAATCAGAGCACGGTCAATTTACCCGGAGAAACTGTCGGGGAGATTCTCGACCAGTTTGTCGAAAAATATCCTGGCGTTCGCAGTCACCTTTATGAGGAAACCGGCAAAATCAGGTCGTTTGTCAATATCTTTGTCAACAATGAAGACGTTCGATTTCTCCAAAACCGAGATACGCCGGTAACGGAAAAAGATGAAATCAGCATCATACCTTCAGTCGCGGGCGGAAACTCTGAGCATGATAGTCCAAACCTGAGCCATGAAGAAATTCAACGCTACAGCCGTCACTTGATTTTGCCGGAAGTCGGCGTGAGCGGGCAGAAAAGATTAAAGGCTTCGAGCGTTCTTATGATTGGAACCGGCGGCCTTGGTTCGCCGCTGGCTATGTACCTCGCCGCCGCCGGAGTCGGCCGTATCGGGCTTGTCGATTTTGACGTCGTGGATGCTTCCAATTTGCAGCGCCAAGTCATCCACAACACGGAAAATATTGGGCGTTCCAAGCTTGATTCCGCCAAAAAGTTCATTCAAAATTTGAACCCGAACGTACTCGTCGAATGCCATGAGACGGCGTTCTCTGCGGAAAACGCCATGCAGATCGCAGAAAGCTACGACATCATCATCGACGGCACTGACAACTTCCCGACGCGCTACTTGGTCAACGACGTGAGCGTGCTGTTAGGCAAGCCGAACGTCTACGGCAGCATTTTTCGTTTCGAAGGCCAGGCGAGTGTATTTGACGCGTGCAAGGGGCCTTGCTATCGCTGTCTCTATCCGGAACCACCGCCGCCAGGCATGGTTCCAAGTTGCGCTGAAGGCGGCGTTTTGGGCGTTTTGCCCGGAATTATCGGCGTTATTCAAGCCACAGAAGCCGTGAAATTGATTCTCGACAAAGGCGATTCGTTGATTGGTCGGCTGCTTCTTTACGACGCCCTCGCCATGCAATTTCGCGAAGTGCGTTTGCGCAAAGACCCCAAATGTCCGATTTGCGGCGACCGTCGAACGATTCACAAATTGCAGGATTATCAAGCCTTTTGCGGCATACCGCAAGCTGAGTCAGAAAAAGCGGAGCGACAAAAACGCTTCGATGACTTCGAAATATCCGCCTCATCTTTAAACAAGATGCTGGCCGACAACAGCGTGGTACTGCTCGATGTTCGAGAACCGCAAGAATGGGAAATCGGGCGCATTCAAGGCGCGGTGTTGACGCCCTTGGCTCAATTGAAAGACCGTTTGGGAGAGTTTCAAAACGGGGGGGAGATTGTCACTTATTGCCGGAGCGGCGAACGATCCGCCAAAGCTTTGAAAATTTTACACGAAGCAGGTTTTAATTCCGCTAAACATCTGCGCGGCGGAATATTGGCCTGGAGCGAAGAAGTCGATCCAGCCGTTCCGAAATATTGAAGGTTTCGCGGGATTCCAACATCTTGGGTTCAAACGGCTCTTTGCATTTTTTCTTTGAATTGTCGGTCACATTACCACGGAAGCGATTTTAGATCAACCTCTCCATCAGGCCATTGCGTGTTTTCTCGTAAAGGTAGAAACATAAAGTTGATCGTCGGCGGCGTTAAACGGTTGCCGTCGGGCTGCTCGACCGTGACTTCGCCGTCAAACTTTTGCCAACTCGCTCCGCGATAAAACGGAATCAATTCATGGTTGCAGAAAAGCGTCCCAAAATCGACCTGTAAATCTTTGCTCATGAATTCCACCACCCGCTGCAAAATCCTTGAAGCATATCCGCGACCTTGCGCTTCCGGAACGGTCGAAACGCCGCAGACGCCGCCAACCCAAATCTCGCGGTCGCCGACCACGATTTTTTGTTTAACAAGGCCGACGTGACTCACGATTCGTTCGTCTTCGAATCCGGCAAAGCTCCATTCCGCCGAATCCATAAAAACAAGATGATGTTGTTTGGAATCAAATACATCATCGTTCCAATGAAATAAAGCTTGTTCTTGAGCGTCGGTCAGGTTTTCAATTTGGCGGATAAAGAAAGACATTTTGCTACTGCCAGGGATTGTACATAATTTTGATCGCTTTTCTATCTCGAAGAAGCGCGATGCTTTCAGCATACTGGGTGAAAGGCATCGTCCGGGAAATGAGCGGTTTTAAATCGAGTTTCTCCTGCTGAATCAAATTGAGCGCGCGATCCGCGGCGTCACGGTTGTGTTCGCCGTAACCTAAAAGCGCAAAACCGCCGTGCCAGTGCGACGGGCCGTACTCAATCACTTCACGCAAAACGCCGAACATCGCGACAGCCTTTTTGGCTCGTCCCATCATGGCTTCGATGGAGATTTTGAGACCCGACGTTTCAACCGCGACGTCTAAAGACGTTTCATTGTTTCGTGAGATTGGAAAATTCGGGTCGTCGGGGGCATAAACTTCATCAGCGCCCAACGTTTTGGCCAATTTTCTACGCTCTCGCAACGGATCGACGCCGACGACTTCTCTGGCGCCATAGGCCTTGGCCATTTGCACGGCGATGAGACCGGCCGGCCCCAAGCCCGCGACTCCCAGACGCATGTCATGAATGCCGACGTTTTGCCGTAATTGATCAAACGAAACCTGCACGCACATGGCAAGCTCCAACGACGTGAGCGCTTCTTTTGGGAGATTTCTCGGCGCCGCCATCACATTTTCAGCGGGCAAAGCGACGTACTGTGCGTAGCATCCCTGCCTATTGGGGCCGCTGTCGCGCCAAACCGCAATCCTGTCGCCGACTTTAATGTTTTGGACGCGCGTGCCAATTTCGACAACCACGCCGGACATTTCGTGCCCCGGCTGTCCCGGCGGACAAGGATAGTCCTGCTTGAAATTTGGGGCAATCGGCTTGCCGTCGAAAATATTGAAGTCCCAGTGCGGACAAGCGGTCGCCGCCTGTACTTCAACAAGCACTTCTTCTTGCTCCGGCTTTGGCACCGGCGCTTCCTGCCACTCAGCTTTCCCCGGTTCGATAATCCTGAGAACCTTCATCCTTCGACCTTACTGCTTTTGTCCTTCTAAAAGCGTCGTCAAACTTTTAGCTGATTAAATTCCAAATCTTGCCGTTCGTGCGTTTTCGAGCGCCAGCAAGGCGCGGGTTTCGGGGTTTCGGCGGCAAAACGCTTCAACTTCGCTAACCAACATGATCAAAAAGGCCGTGGAGAGCGCGTCACTCCCGGCGGCGTTTTTCGTCATGGCCCAAGCGCCGGGTTTGCCGGAAAGCGGCCATCCCGTGCGCGGATCGAGTACGTGTTGTCCTTTTTCCAGGCCGGAGCCGCTGACAGCGCAATTTTTTAAATTTATATCCGCCAAAATCTTGCTGCGATCGCCCGGATCGCTAATCGTCACCGGCCACCCGTCTGAGTCCGGCGGCGCATCCAAAGCCAAAATCGAGCTAGAACCGCCATGAATTAAGGCACGGCGAATTTCCCATTCTTCCAACAATTCAGCGACGCGATCCAGTGCATAGCCCTTGCCGTATCCGCCAAAGTCAAGACCGACGGGCTCGTCGTGCACCAGAGTTATCTCAAAAGTTTCTTCATCCAATTGAAAATGATCAATCCCCATTCGACGGCGCGCCTTTTCGAGTTCTTCAGGCTCAGGCTGCCTTAATAATTTGTCTTTCTTTAGCCAGCAATCCATAAGAACGCCGACGGTGACGTCGAAAACGCCGCCGGTATCCGCGTACAATTGTTGACAATGTCTCAAACATTCAAAAGCGTCCGGGCCAATGATGATCGTCTCCTCCGGCTTGAGCGCGTTGATCCGCGAAACGTCGCTGTTCGGGCGAAAACGGCTGAGTTCATCTTCAAGCCGATCAATTTCATTGAATGCGTCTAAAGCGGCCTGTTCGGCGTATGTGCGATTTTCGTGGTGGATGTAAATTTCATAAACCGTCGCCATCGCGTTGTGCTCAAATCGGTGCAATTCAGGGCTTTTCGTCCACCCGGCGTCAATCGTCGAAATATCACGGCGAACCGGGTTCATCGTACGTCCTCTGTCGAATGATATTTGTTCCATAAATCGACTTTCACGTAACCGCGAATTTCCAAGCCGGGGCGCAATTCCATGTACTCGTCGAAAAGCGGCGCGTATAGATCGCGCTGGCCCGGCGGCGTTTTCTCATAAAGCTTTGTCACCAAATCGCCCTCCAGCTCCGGCGAAATAATCATGATTGGTGCTGACGGCGCTTCAAAATCGATCTTGTTTCGCCAGCCAATGTTTGGGAGCTCGCGTAAGTACCACGGGAACGGCCAGTAATCATCATTTTTGCACGCAAATTCAATGTGCAGACTCGTTCCTTGATCCGACGCCTTCGCAAAATTTTTGATCGTTTCCGTTATTGCGAAAACGTCGTCAGTCGGATGCGCGTAAACATGCGGGTTTGCCGGAGAAGCGTCCGCTTTGAAATTCCAATAATACGCCTGCCAACCAATATGTCCAAAACCGATCAGGAAGGCAATGACAAAACTCGTCGCGGCAATTTTTGTCGCAAAGCTTTTTTGCCGTTTGGCGCGCTCCGACAGAAATCTCCAGACCGAAACGGCGCCAAACGCGGCAAGGATAAGCATCGCGTGATAAAAGCCCAGCATATTCCACGGCGTTTTGTACGGGATCGCACTAAAAATGGAAAACAGCGCACCTGTGTAGATTGTGATCAAACGAAAGAAAAGTTTTTCAACGCCAACCGCTGCTGATTTTTTGAAAGAGAAAATGGCCCCGATGACAGCCAATACCATAAAAAAAGCTTCGGTAAAAACGGGCGCGTCTGCAATTTGAAAATGCAGCAAAATCTTCAAGTAATAATGCCAGGGCTGGATGTGAAACGCGTTTTCTCCGGCGCGATCAAAATACGTTTGATAGGTCAAAACCGAATCTAAAACGCCCTGCGGGTGAGATAGAAAGGATGAGAAAAACAACATGGAGACGAGCGCCGCCGTTCCCAAGCCGATGAGTAAGCGCCCCGCAAATCCGCGATGTTTTTCAAATGCGGAACCACTCGTTTCGCGTTTTACCAAGAAAGCGACGACGCCGAACGCCGCTGTCATTGCCGCGATTGAAATCACGAAAGTTTCTTTGGTAGCATGCATCAGCCCTAAAAAAATTCCGCCTGCGACGATCCAAAGCAATTTTCCAGATTGAAAATATCGAAAACCGGAAACGAGCAAGCCGAACGCGGTGCAGACCAGCAACGTTTCTTGAATATAATATCTGCTGTAAAATATCAGCGTCGGCGAGACGGCCGTAAAAACGACGGCTGTCAATACAATCGGCCATCCGAGAGATTTTGCGAGAGGGAGCAACAAAAGAATGAGCAGCACGCCAAAGAATACGGGGACAACTCTCAGGTGAGATTCGTTGACTTCAATGAGACTTTCAGCGCCGGTCAACCAGGCGGGAAGAAGAGAAAAATAGTTGAGCACGGGGCCGTGGTATTCGTGCGGATCGTAGGTATAAACGCCGTCCTGGAGCAAATCGCCAAACTTTATCGCGTGAACGGCTTCGTCTCCGTGCATGGGTCGCCCGCTTAGATCGATTATTCGCACAATGACGGCTATGGCAAAAACGACAAAGAATAACAGGCGGGGTCGTGACATTTAGTGCTTGAGATCGATTTGCGAAGTTTACAGTTTGCCCCAAAAAAATCCAACCCTGACAGAGTTCAAAGCCCTGTCAG
The DNA here is from genome assembly GCA_964014485.1 of uncultured Deferribacteres bacterium. Taxonomy (GTDB): domain Bacteria; phylum Zhuqueibacterota; class Zhuqueibacteria; order Zhuqueibacterales; family Geothermadaptataceae; genus CAXHAT01. Next base: position 25,494 of record CAXHAT010000025.1, on the reverse strand, counting down.
GGTTGATCATAAACTTTATTCAGAAACGGGGATGCCGTAGACGGCGACTTCAACATAGTGATTCAAGTCATTGCTGTTGTTGCCGTTGCTGTAGAAACGAACGTAACGTCCCTGCACGCCCTTCGCATCGATGAGCCGCCCTTCGGAAGTTTCGACGTAGTGCGGGTCTTTCCCGGCGCCAAGTCCGGCGGAATTATCGAGATCGTTGTTGTAGATCGTTTGCACGTTCGTGACAAAATCAGGATCGTCTGCGACCTGAACGATGACGTCAAAATAAACGCGCGGCTGCTTGTGAAAATGCCAGACGAGCACGGCATAAATGGTGTGTTTCTTCTGCAGATCGACCGTGACATGCTGCACGAACGGCCCAAGCTCAACATAATGTCCGTCCGGCGCGGCGTTGTCGCCGTCCGTAATCATTTCGATTTCACCAATAATCGGTTCATCGTCCGTGCTTTGCGGCATTATGCCCAATGCGACGTTCTTCGTTCCCACCGGCGCCAAAAACGGCGGGCGAGGCTTGCCGAGCGGCTTTTCCAGGTTGGGCACCTGCATATTTTGCGGCGTACCGATGAACATTGGTTTCGGCAGATTGATTTCAATCGGCGCCAGTCCTTCTTTTTTTTCTTCCTGTGAAAACGCGGCGTTTGAAAGGCCCAGGCACAATGCGAGTGTTGTGAGCACAGCGGCAAGTTTTTTCATTATTTTTCCTCCGATGGAATTGACGAAAATTGGCTGACCAGTAGAAATTTCGAGCGATAATAATAATTCATTGAAACGTTTAACTCAAGCAGAATTTATCTCTCAGTAGCAGACATTTTGCTTGAATTACGGCGGGAAGATGTTCAATTTGGAGCACTTACGAGACAATACAGCAAACGAGAGAATCTAAAAATGGCAAAAAAAAGAGTCGTTGGCGTTGGCGAAATACTCTGGGACATCTATCGCGATGAGCGGTTTATTGGCGGCGCTCCCGCGAATGTCGCGTTGAACGCCTTGCAATTGGGGCATGAAGGCGTTATTGCCAGCCGCATCGGCAACGACGGGTTGGGACAGGAACTAACGCGTTCATTAGCGGAAAAAGGCCTTGACCCTTCCTGGCTTCAGGTTGATAAAAAGAAAGGGACGGGCACGGTTCTCATTCGACTTGACGTGCATGGGCAGCCGTCTTTTACTTGCTCCAACGACGTCGCCTTCGATTATTTGGAATATTCCGAAGCGCTTCAGGAACTGGCTGCAACGGCTGACGTGGCGGCGTTTGGACTTTTGGCGCAGCGGCAGGAGGCGTCGCGCGCCGCTATCCTGCAATTTGTTGAATCAACCAAAGCGTTCAAGATTTTTGATCTCAATATTAGACAATCCCTGCGCGGTCAGACCGAAACCGTCGTCCGTTCATTAAAAGCGACGAACATCTTGAAGGTCAACCGCGACGAAATTTATTTACTGATGGAAGCTTTCAAGAGTGAGACCGAAAACGTCGTTTCCTTTGTTCGCAAATTAATCGCTGAATACAAGCTGGACGGCGTTCTCCTGACACTGGGAGACGAGGGCGCCAGAATGATCACTGCAAACAAAACGCTTGCAGCCGAAGCCCTGATAATTCAGCCTGTTGATTTGACCGGAGCCGGTGATGCGTTTATTGCCGGATTTATTCACAAGCGCTTGCAAAAAGCGCCGCTTCAAGCATGTCTGAATTTTGCCGTAAAAACCAGCGCGTTTGTTTGCACGAAACGGGGCGCGACCCCGGAAATGTCCGAAGCCGCAATTGAGGCGTTTGCCCAAAAAGTGAGAGGTTAATCGAGGCTGTTATTCTTTACAAACGAGGGAAGGAAAATGAAATTACGCGTTCTTGTCACCGTCTTATTTTCAGCGTGGCTCTTTTGCGCCTGTCAAACGCCTGCGGAAAAAACGCCCCCGGGAACCTGGCTCATTAGCAACGCCAGCATTGTTGACGTCGAAACCGGAGAAGTGTCGTCCCCCAAAACCATCGCCGTACATGAAAACCGCATTTGGAAAATCGGTGAAGCAGCGGATTTTTCCGACGCTTCACAAACAACAAGCATTGATTTAGAAGGCCGCTTCGTGATTCCCGGCCTTTGGGACGCGCACGTCCATCTCACCTTTGTTCCTGAACTTGAACAAGACATGTTTCGTCTCTTCGTCGCCAATGGAATCACCAGCGTTCGCGACACGGGCGGGCTGCTGGAAAAAATTCTTCCCCACAGAGACAAATCGCGTTCCGGCACTGAAACGGCGCCGCGCGTTTTTCTCGCCGGGCCGCTCGTCGACGGCGTGCCAAGCGTCTACGACGGCAGCGTGCCTTTCCGTCCGGAAATTGCCGTCGGCGCGCCCACGCCTGAAGCGGCGCGCGCCTGGGTCGATAGCTTGACGGCCGTCGGAGCGGATTTGGTTAAATCCTACGAGATGCTCACGCCGGAAGCTTTTCGCGCACTGCTTGAGCGCGCCAGGGAAAAACAACTCAAGGTGACCGGGCACGTGCCGCTCCATCTCGACGCCAAGGAAGCGTCTAATCTCGGCTTAAGCAGCATGGAGCACCTGCGTAATTTGGAATTCTCCGCCTCGCGTGACGCCGATTCATTGCTCGCAGCCCGCAAAAAAATGATGCAAAATGAGCAGAATTTATCCGGCGGTGATTTGCGCAGCCAAATCCATCGCAGCCAACGTACGCACGCCATTGCTACGCAAGATGCTGACCGCCGCGCCGAATTGATCTCCACCTTAAAAGCCAACGATACCTGGCAAATCCCGACCATGACGATTGTCACGTCACGCGCGTTTCGGCTCTACGACAACCCCGACTGGCTCAACACTTTTTCAGCACTGCCTCAAAACGTTGAAAGCCAATGGCGCGAGATCGTCGAAAGATTCTCGCCCACGCCGCCCGATGAATCGGCGCTTGTTTTCGCTGAATGGGCTTTGGGCATGGTGAATGATCTGCATCAAGCGGAAGTCAACATACTTGCCGGAACGGACACGCCGATTTTTCCGTTGACTCCGGGTTTTAGCTTGCATGAAGAACTGTTGCTGTTGGAAAAATCAGGGCTTTCGCCATTGGCCGTTTTGCAGACCGCAACCATAAATCCGGCAAAATATTTTGGTTTGGAAAACGACCTGGGAACCATCGCGGAAGGCAAACTGGCTGATCTGGTTATTCTCGATGAGAACCCGCTCGAAAACGTCGCCAATACCAAGAAAGTCCACGCCGTCGTCGCCAACGGGGCGTTGCTGCAACGCGAGGATTTGGACACGATGTTGTACGGCGAGCGTTAGAATGCGTAGGGGTTCAAAATCTTGACCCCCTACGACATGTTGTGTGATGCTAGAAAAATATTATGTTTTTGGACAGCCCCTTGGCGCCCGGCTCAACTGGACGAAAGCCGAATATTTCAGTAAAAAAAATCGACTCATGGTTTAAAAAAGCCTGCCGTTGAAAAGCAAGGCAAGCCTCGCACTCCTTTCGTAAGACCGGCAGGAACATTTTCCTCCCGTGCGTCGTCGTTAGTTCGAGTCTGCGCCACGATTCATTCAATCGCTCAAAATTCCATTCAAAAAACGCATTCCTTCGAACCAATTGTCCACTGGAGTAAGAATGACGGCAAGTCTCAATGCTCATCAAATCATGCGAACCGCATCCGCAAAACATGCTTTGTTCAAACTAAATTTCGGAAGAATCGCTCGTGTATTCGCGGCTTTCATCATTTCATCCGCCGCCCTCCCGCCCTCTCCGGCGTTCGCTTTCCAGGAGTGGCAACAAAGCTTGCACTACAACATCGAAGCCGAGCTTGACACAACTGAGAAAGCGCTGCAAGGCTACATGACTTTGACTTATGTCAACCATTCGCCGGAAACGCTCAACTCACTGTATTTTCTTGTTCCGGCCAACGCCTTTTCAAAGGAAGACAATACCGCCTTCCGCGAGATGAATCGCATCAATCGCTCCGGTTCGATGAACTTCAGCCAAACGCGCGACTCCGAATTGAAAATCAACACCCTGCAATTTCTTTCAATCGGCGTTGAAACGGATTTCGCCTTGCAAGCCTTTGATTTCAGCGACACGATTCTTGATTTGCCTCTGCCCGTAGGGCTTGCACCGGGCGACAGTTTGAAGCTTGGAATGTCGTTTACCAAAGATTACAAACGCAGATTGAATCGCAGGGGGCGAAGCGATATTTACATCACTTTTCTGAATTGGTTTCCCCGTATCGCCGCCTACACGAAAGACGGTTGGCAGGTCGAGCCTTTTCATTTTTTGATGGAAAGCATGGACGTGATGAGTGAATTCGCCAGCTTTGAAGTAGCGCTGACGGTTCCGGGACAGTTCATTGTCGTCGCGCCGGGAAAAAACGTGCAAGGCGATCCAGGCTGGCGTGCGGTGCAAGCCAAACTTGAATTGGAAGATTCGCTGGCAGCGGCTTGGCACGACACGCTGAAAAAAGCGCTTTTCCAACAAGCGGAAAAAACCGGCGTGCGAAAAACGATTTGGCAGGCCGAGCGCACTCAGAATTTCACCTGGACCGCTTCTACAAATCTGATTTACTACCAGAAGCCCAACGACTTCCCCGTGGATATGATCGCTCGCGGCGCGGTTGACCGCCGCTGGGAAAAGACAATCGCCGCACGCTTAGACACCCTGTTTTCGATGTTCGAAAGTTATTACGGCAAATCGCCGTTCGAGCGTTTGGTCATACTCGAATCGCGCGAAAGCAATCTTTCTGAACCGGGACTGGCCATGCTCCCGGACGAAGATCACTTCACGCTGGCGCAAGCGCTCTCCAGCATGTACATGCCGGCGATGTTGGCGACCAACGGCTACAAGGAAGCGTGGATGGCGAAGGGGTTCGGCGTGTTTTTGGGCAAAAAAGCTTCAGAATTCGCTTACGGCGCACGCGGCTACGAAATGGAAGAAGCGCAGGAAGAAATGAGTTGGTGGCAGAAACGCTATCCTCTGCCAAGCTTCGACCAAGTCATGCGAAATATCACCTTGCTCTATCGCGACTCCGGACAGGATGAAGCCATTTCGCAAAAAACTGACGACTACAAAGATCCTGTCGGCTTATTTGCCAACACCTACATGAAATCTTCCCTGTTTTACGAAATGCTCGAATACGTCGTCGGCGAAGCAACGCTCCAGAAAATCATGCGCACTTTTTTTGAGCAAAGGAAATTCACTTATGTCACCGAAAAAGATTTACAGCAAGTGAGCGAAGAAGTTTACGGGCAAGATTTGGACTGGTTTTTCGCGCAGTGGCTGCATGGAACGCCGACCGTTGATTACGCCAAGAAGGGCGTTAAACAATACCAAAAAGACGATAAAACATGGGTCACTGAAGTCAAGTTGCAGCGCAACGGCGACGGCGTCATGCCGGTTGAAGTTGAGGTTGAAGTCGGCGGCGAGAAGCTCGCAAAACGCTGGGACGGCAAGGAAAAAGTCGGCAAAGTCGTCTTTGAAACGGAGAGCAAGCCGCGCGAAATCAAAGTCGATCCCAACAACGAAATTCTTGACGGCAATATGCTCAACAACGGGCGTGCACGCCTAGAATTCAAGCCCGACTTTCCGTTTCTGCGCATGATCTACATGCCGACGGACGCATACCTCGTACTCTGGCGCCCGCGCATTGGATACAACAGCATCGACGGGTTGCGACTCGGCGTCCAAACGCGCGGCGGCTATCGCTCCTTCTTCAACAACCTCGATTTGGCGCTCGATTTTGGCTTCGAATCGAAAACCTTGGACGGCAAAATTGCCTACGGTCACCCGCTGCGTCGCTCCAATCTGCTCAACCGCTACCGCTTCTTGGCCAGAAAAAAAGAAGGGCGCTACGAACTCGACGCACGCCTGTCTTTCAACGGTTCTGACGGCATTATCTCATCGAATGGGCGCGGCCTCGATTTTGGCGTCAATTACAGCGGCGTTCGAAATCTTGCTTATACGCTCAGAACCGTAGCCAGCGATACGGGAGCTTTCAAATTTCAGGAATGGGACGACAGCTCAATTTTAGCCGCTTATCTCGACGCAAATTGGCGTAGAAGTTTTGGCGGCGCTGTACATTCTGAATTACGAGCGCGGGCGGAACAGGCGCTGCCGGGCGGGGACGCTCAATTCACCAAGTTGAACGCCGTTTTTAAGTCACGCCTTATTGGAAAAGGCTTTCTACTCAAGGTGCGCGGCAATGCCGGAACCAGCTTCGGGCGGGACGATCTGCCTTTGCAGGACAGTTTTCGTGCGGAGGGCGCTTCCCCCAGAGAACGTTTTCGCCATAACCACGTCGCAACGGGGCGCGGCCTGGGAACCTTATCGCACCGCTACATTGAAGGCGGCGGCAATTTGCGCGGATATGCGGGGCAGCCGATGTTGGTCAATCGATACTTGAGCGCAAATTTTGAGTTCGGCCCCCAGCGGCGCATTCTTGCCTTGCGGTGGTTCGGTTTTTACGACGTCGGCAGCGTTTCTCCCCGCGACGCCAACGGATCGGTGAGAATGGCGAATGCCGGAATTGGCGCGACCTTCAGCGGCGACGTTTCCAATTTCTTCGGCGGCAACATCCCGATTTTTGAAGGGCTTTCCAGCAGAATCTATTTTCCCTTGTGGCTCAACAAACCTTTGCCCGGTGAAAAGAAAACGCAATTCCGCTGGTATTTCTCTATTGGCAAGCAATTTTGAAAATCGTGTTCTCGGTTGAATGTTGCTCCAGATTTTGACTGGATCAACCGGATTGACAGGATCAGGAAAGAAAAAGACAATCCGGTTGATCTCGTTAATCCCTTCTATCACCTACTCGAAACGAGACAAAACCAAGATCATAGCACGTGGTTGCGCAGCACGCCGAAATTGGGGATTTCAACTTCGACGACGTCACCTTTTTGCATAGCGCCAACGCCAGACGGCGTGCCCGTCGCGATGACGTCCCCCTCGACGAGCGTCATGTATCGCGAAACATAGGCGATAATCTCTGATAGCGAAAAAATCATATCCTTCGTGTTGCCGGACTGCTTTGTTTCTCCGTTCAGGCGCGTTTCCAATTGCAAATTGGCGGAGTCTTCTACGGCGTTGGCGGGAATCAGGTACGGCCCCAGCGGACAAAACGTGTCGAAGTTCTTGGAGCGGAACCAGGGCAGGCCTTTTTCCTTATCCTTTTGCTGCAAGTCGCGCGCGGTCACATCGTTCAGCAGCGTGAATCCGGCAATGTACGACATCGCCTCGGATTCCGGGATATTGTAGCCCTGTTTGCCGATGACAAACGCCAATTCACCCTCAAAGTGCACACCGCCGAGGTCACTGCTCGGACGGCGAATGAAGTCGCCGGTCGCCGTAATCGCTGAAGGGGATTTGCCGAAAAAAACCGGTTCTTTCGGCACGGGGTTATTCAATTCTTTCGCGTGTTCGCGATAGTTTCTCCCAATGCAGACAATCTTCTGCGGGCGTTCGATCGGCGCTTTGTGTTTCGCCACTTCGCGCAGCACGAGATCGTCAAGCGAGCGGTACTTTTGCAACGTCTCAAAAAGCTCGTCGAAGGTCTCGTTGTAAAACAGACCCATCTCGATGACCAACTGCAGAAACGGGAAACTCGGTCCCTTGTTGTCCATCGTGATTCGTTTAAAAAACTCCCACGCTAACGTAAAATTGTACGCCTTGCCCTTCCACTCTACCCCGACCTGGTGCTGGTTTTGATTATCAATAAATCCAAACGCGCGCGTGTACATTTTTTCTCCTGAATTTTCTATTCCTGACTCGTTAGAAATCAACTGGTAATCGTTATACTTTTTTCTTCGATTGAACTCCGTTTCACGGCATCGATCACTTTCATGTTGGCGACGGCGTCGGTGAGCGGAGTCGGCACGTCACGATCTTCTAAAATTGCTCGACTGAAAAGGTTGCCCTGGATCGTAAATTGATTACAGACCGGGAATGTTTTCTCTTCAATTTCATCGCCGCGACGCACAAAAATACGCGTCGGCTTGTCAAACGGCGGATTAAACGGAATCTCGATTTGAATGCTGCCCGTCGTCCCGAAAATGACCGCACTCTGGTGATAGCCAAGCTGCGTAGAACACGAAAAGATAGAAGTCCCAGGGCCAAAATCAAGCACGCCGGAAGCTAAAATATCCGTATGAAAACGCGGGTCAAATTCCATCTTGGCAAAAACGTTTTTAGGTTCGCGTCCGAATATAAAACGTGACAGCGAAATCGAATAACAGCCAATATCCAGCAATCCCCCGCCGCCGATTTCCGGCATATTGCGCACGTTGTTCGGATCATCGTTGAAATAGGAAAAATGCGAGTGAATCGTGCGCAAATCGCCGATTTCGCCGCGATCAACCAGCGCCTTCGCTTCACGCCATTGCGGATGGTGACGATACATAAACGCCTCCATTACTTTCAAATCCGGTCGCGCCTTTGCCGCATCAGCCAATTGCCGCGCTTCTTCCGCGCTCAGCGCGATTGGCTTTTCACACAAAACATGCTTCCCGGCTTCAATCGCTTTGATCGACCACGGGACGTGCAAGTGATTGGGCATGGGATTGTAAATCGCGTCGATTTCAGGGTCGTCAAGCAATTCGTCGTACGAGCCATAAGCTTTTGAAATATTTAGCTTTTCGGCGGTTTTCCCGGCTTTCTCAAAATCGCGCGAAGAAATAGCGGCGATTTCACAAATCTTGCCTTTCTGCATGGCAGGAATAACTTTTTGCACGCCAATGCGCGCCGTGCTCAACACGCCCCAACGGATTTTTTTCATATAGGTTTTCCTTGTTGAAAAGGAGTCCAAAGCTTGCTTTGTCATTCAGCCGAACGCTTCTCGATTTGTTCGCTCCAAACGGAGATTCCAAAGTTCATACGTTTGTATTTAACCAAATGCAAAGCAAGCTTTGCACTCCGCAAATTACCCTTCATCGAAATCTGATGATCAATCGATTATTACGACTGTTGGCTATTTTTTTACTTTACGGAATTTCTATAAATCCCGATTGCTTTTTCAACCGCATCCCTATAGGCGTTTTTAGCCGATTCAGAAGGCCAGCGGTTGCGTTGCGACACGCGCCGCCAGAGCGCTTCGACCATTTTTGCCAAGAACTCTGCGTCCTCGGGATCACGAAAAGTCTTGCCGCCGCGCACAACATAGACCGGGCTTGTTTGCGCGAACGCGTAACTGTCCGTCACGTAACGATGCGATGGCCCAATGGCTCGTGCGGCAATCCAGCCGCTGGTTTTGAGTTCGAGTTGTTTCTGTAATTCAAATTGTGTTCCACGATCACGCACATTGAAAGTATGAGCGACCTCGCCGTTTACGATCAATTCGACGCGGTCAATCGGCGCAATCGAAACGACGTCGATTTTGACGTCAAAACGGGTTTTGCCGTCATCAGCAACAGCGATTTCCGCGCCTGGATCTTTATCGTCAACGGTCAGAAAAAGCAGCGGACCGCTTGTACCGAATGTTTTGCCTTGCCTGACCCCTTCAAGCCAATTTTTCACCGAGAGCGCCCCGTCCAGCTTCGCGTAAGTCCGCGTTGTGCCGGGCGGCGGATCGCGGGAAACGTCGGCAAAACTGTCGGAGCCCCCGGTTGCCGCAAGACGGAATCCGGCGTTTAGGAAACGATAGTACATTTCCGCATTGCCAATTTCGTCGTACCAAATGCAAAGCACGTCAAAAAAATCGCCCTTGCCGAGAGCAACGTCCAGCGCAATTTCAGAGTACGCGCCTTCTTCCGGTTTCGCGACCGCACGCGAGTAAGGATGCATAAATCCGCCGACCCCGCCTTGTTTTTTAGCCTGATCGAGATACTCAAAGTTCAGCACGTCATATTCGAACGCCGTCCCGGTCGTCCCCCCGATAAGCGGCATGATAAATTCCTTGATTCCCAGCAGCCCGACATGTCCAAACGACCCGCGAAACTCCTGCGCATACTGCAAAATATGCGTCTTGGTCGAAAGCGGGCTGGGCGAACCGGTGAGATCGTCCCACCGTCCCATAATGCGCGTGCCGTCCATGTGGATGAGCGCGTTCGTCATGTGCAAATCCTCCGCGACAAGCTGGGCGAAATAATCTTCATGGCTCAATCCGAACCTCCCCTGATGCAAGTCGTGTCCGTGCGTTTCGCCGGAAAACCAACCTTTTGCGGGCGCGTCTATGAGTCGTTTTAGAACCAATCGAACTTGCGCAGTATCGTCGGCTGAAATATTGGTTGCACCGCTTTCAGGAATGTATTCAAACCCGCGCATGGCTTCGATTTTCATTTCGCCAACCGGCGCTTCCAAAACGAACTCGCCGTCTGTGTGAAAATAATGCGTTTCCGTGGCGGAAATAATGCGGTGAAATGCGCCCCCGGGCGCGTAACTCCGGCCATTGCCGGCTTGCAGATAAATGCGCGCGGGAATCGTTTGCCCGTCTTCATCCACAACTTTCACCGCGACAAAACCTGTCGGCGTCTTAGCTTGAAAATGATCGATCTTGACCGCCTGCCAGCCTTGCCGCCGCGCACCGCCCCAAGGCATGGTAAAAAGCTGCGTTGGGCCGGTTTGATTGGAAGTAAAAACAATCTTTTTTCCGCTCGGATGAACGGCGGGATTGTATTCGCCAAATTGATCTTCGGTGAGCCGGACTTTTGAGCCGCCGTTTTCAGGAATGGCGGCAATGTCGTTCGAGCCGGCCTCGTCAGAAACGAAAATGATCGCTGAACCGTCAGGCGTCCATTTCGGTTTGGTGCGAAAACTGGTTTCTTCGTAGTGAACAAGTTTCGACTCGCCGTCGGGTAGCTCTTTGACCCAAATTCCGCCCGTGCCAAGCCTGCCGCGAACCGGCGAAATGTAAGCCAAATTTTTGCCGTCTGGCGAAACCGCAGGCTGGATTTGGTGACCACGTCCCTCCACAATAGTTTGCAGCTCGCCCGTTTCAATATTTTTGAAATAGACGTCAAAACTGCCGTTGCGAGCGGAAATAAAATAAACGCCGTCTCCGGTCGGCGACCAAACCGGTTGAACGTCGATGTGCGCGTCTTCGGTGATTCGGTGAAAATTTTGACCGTCCGCATCGACGACGGCAATATCCAGATTGCCTTCAACATCGACAGTCGCGGCTAACTTTTTTCCGTCTGGGCTCCAGGATGGCTCAAAATAATAATTCGGGCCTTGCGTAAGTGCAATGGCGTCGCCGCCGTCGCCGGGCATTTTCCAAATATCGCCGCGCATGGAAAAGGCGATCCATTTACCGTCAGGGCTCCAATCCGGCGACATAGGGCTGGTCGAAACCGCCGGCAGCATGTGCGCCTCCACGCGAATTCGGTTCGCGCCAACGTTTGGGTAGCGCAACGGCGATTGCGCCAACAGCATTGAGTTTGTGAGGCAAATAAGGCAGGTGATCAGGCAGAATCTTCGCATTGTTCAGACCAGAATTGTTTTCGCAGATTTTCCAACCTCCAAAAAACGCAAGAATTTGGTCTGGACAAAATTATTGCTGACTAAGCGGAAAAGTAAAATTTTTAAAAAGCAGATAAAGAGACTGTCGCCCCAATTGCCATGCTGGAAGCATCTCTTATGACCTAACCCTTGAACTTTTGAGCGTAATCAGTGCTGGACGATAACAAAGCTTCCTTCAGAATAACAGATCGGAGGCTTTTTCGACAGTCTCAAAGGAGTGCAAAGCTTGCTTTACAAAAGGATAATCCAATAGTTTTCGGAAAGTTGTGTAGTTTTTGAAGCTCGCTACTGAAAAGCAAGGCAAGCCTTGCACTCCTGGCTATTCGATCAGGCTGCGGTTGTTTTCGAAATCGTAGAGGGTTTTTCGTTTGAGATCGGCGAGGGCGGTTTGGTAGAGGATGTAAGCGTCGAGGAATTCGCTGCGCGTCTGGGTGAGTCGGTCGCGGTCGAGGGCCAAATCCTGGCTGGTAATATCGCCGTTGTCGAAGCGCGCCAGGCTGATTTCGTAGCTGCGTTCCGCGAGGCGCTGACTTTTCTCGGAAACTTCGAGCCTTTTTTGCCCTTCGATCACTTGCGCAACGACGTCTTTGACTTCACGCACGATGGTGACTTTGTCGTTGTCCAAATTTAAATCCGCTTGATCAAGGCGCGCCCTGGAAGCGGCGACCTGTGCGCGATTTACGCCCGAATCCCACAGCGGCACGGAAAACGTCACGCTGACCCCGCGATTTTTGGGACGATCTCGCAAGTCGTCCACGCTTTCTCGAAAAAGCGTGTACGGGCTGATTCCCAAGTCATTTGTTTGGCTGACGCCGGAAAGGTCGTAGAACGCAGACAAGTCAACGCGAAATTCCGACAGCGCCTTCGTCCGTTTGACGGAAATTTCCGCCAAGCGCTGTTCGATTTCCGCTTCACGAATTTCAAGGCGATTTTCCAGGGCAAACTGCACCGCCCGATCTTGCTCAATCGTAACAGGCTTGTAGTCGATTTCAGCGAGTACGCTCACTTCTTCTTCCAATGGTATGCCAATGGTTTGCTTGAAAAAATCTTCCTGACGTTTCAGGTCGGTTTCGGCTGTAAAAACGCGATTGCGGCTTTGCGCCAGATCCACTTCCGTCTGCAAAGCTTCAACTTCAGGAATCAGACCGGCGTTGTACTTTTTGCTGGCTAAATCATACGCTTCCTGTTGTTGCTCCAACTCTTGGCGCGCGATTTCCAATTGTCGGACGCGGCGATAATAATTGAAAAAGGACTGCGTCACCGAATAAATCACGTCAAGTTCAGTTCGACGCAAATCATAGGTCGTATTTTCATAGTCCAGGTTCGCCTCTTCCAAGCCAAGTTTGAGCGTGTTGGGGGTAAAAAGGGGCTGTCGGAACCTTAGCGTTACGCTGGAGAGAAAATCGAGTCGCTCCAGTTTCACAGTACTGCTTTGCTCATCAAAAGTAAAAAACGATTGCTGATTTTGGGACAGATTCGAAGTGAGCGTAAAAAGCCCGTTTGTTGGCAACGGTTGGTTGATATTCAGCGTTCCCGCGAATTGCGTTGTTCCCGTCGTGCGATAATCGGGAATGCCGTCCTGAAATTGAACGGTCGCAAGCTCTTCACGCAGATTCGGCGCAAGAAGGAATGCATTGGCGAATGTTTTGAATTGCCCTTTGGTCGCCTGCAAGTTTTGCAGCGCGGACTCTTGATTTAATCGAATGTTTTTAACGTTGTAACTGTTGTCGAGCGCAAAATCGATCGCTTGTTGCAAGGTGAACGTTCTCTGCGCAGACGCCTCGACGCTCATCACAAGCGTTAAAATGCCGCATGTCAACCAAACCAAAACACGTGAAAGCTTCATGCAAACCACTCCGTCCAGTCTTTATTTACTGATGTTACGCACTCCTGAAAATTTCCCCAATAGCGCCTGAAAAACATCACTTTTACGTCATTCCCGCGAAGGCGGGAATCCAGTCAATCGCGCACAGCCCCTGGATTCCCGCCTTCCAGGCTGTTGCAGAATAGATTTTCCATAAGATCACGCCTAATAAAATTCGCGACAAAGCTACAGCGAGCTTCCCACGTGCAACTATATCGCTCATTCGCTTCACAAATTAAGGCCGCGATTGAGAAATTTTCTATTCTGCAACAGCCTGCTTCGCGGGAATGACTTTAACGAGAGTTTTTATGATGTCATGGCTGGTGCGTAACGTGAGTTATTAAAATGTAGGATGGGGGTTTGCCCCATCATCTTCGCGTTCGTTTATCGGTAAAAATAAATGCCGGGGCACAGCCTCAACCTACATGTCGGCCCGTTTCGTGATAGCATCGCCCGGCAGGATGCAGGATGACTTGACGTTACTCATACCTGAGCGATTCAATCGGATCAAGCAATGCTGCCTGACGCGCAGGATAGTAGCCAAAAAGAATGCCCACCGCCGCCGAAACGCCAAACGCGAGGAATACCGCAAAAATCGAGACGATGGTTTTCCAGCCGGCGTAAAGGGTGATAATTTTCGTCAAACTCCAGCCGAGAATAATGCCGACTATCCCGCCGATAAAACTGAGCGCCGCCGCTTCGAAAATAAACTGCCCCATAATGTCCGTCCGCCGCGCGCCAATGGCACGCCGAATGCCGATTTCCTTGGTGCGCTCCATCACGGAAGCGAGCATGATGTTCATGATGCCGATGCCGCCGACCAGCAGGGAAATTCCCGCGATGCAGCCCATGACGATGTTAAAAATGCGCTGCGTTTGCTGTCGCTGCTGCAACAAGGCTTCGGGGATCGATATCTGGTAATCTCCAAGATTATTGTGGCGGCGGGCAAGCGTCATGTTCACGATATTCGCCGCCTCTCGCACGCGTTCAGGGTCTTCCACGCGAGCCACGATCCGGTCGATTTCGCTCTCGAATTCATCTTTTGTAAACCGAACATTCGAAGTGGTCAACGGTATGTAAATTTGCTTGTTCATGTCCATGCCGCCGGTGTTGCCGCCCGTCATTTTGCGCTCCATCACGCCGATGACGGTGAACCAATCTTCGCCAAGCTTGATTTGCTGGTTCAGCGGATCGCGAAAGTAGAAAAGGTCGCGTTTGACGCTGCTGCCAAGCACGCAAACGCGACGGTATTCAAGAACGTCCTGGAAATTGAAAAAGGAGCCTTGGGCGGGACGATATTCCATCACTTCTTCAAAAGTCGGCAGGGTGCCGATGATGGTGACGGGCTTTCTTTCCGTGTCGTACTGCGCGTCATCGGCGATTACGCGCTGCGGCACCACGGCGTTCAAAAGCTTGTTGACGTCTTCAAGTGCGGTAACGTCGGCCATGCGCAGGCCGCGAGAAAAATTATCCTGATCGCTGCCTTCCTCGAGGTCATCATTTTGGACGTTCTGGATGATGATGTTGTGCATCCCCATTTGGGCGATTTGGCTCAAAGCTTCCTCACGCGCACCTTCCCCGATAGAAAGCATGCTGATCACGGCGGCGACCCCAAAAATGATTCCCAGCATAGTCAGCAATGAGCGCAGCTTGTGCGATTTCACCCCTTCCATGCCGACTTGAAAACTCTCGTAGTAATGCATTGTGCGCTATCCGATAATGAAAAAACCTTCGCCGTCGTTTTGCTTTTTCTTCTTCTTTTTGTCTATCGGTTTGGGCTCTTCCGCGCCAATATCTTCCAATGGTTGGGTCGGATCGCGCAAGCACACCTCCTGCCCTGCTTTCAGCCCGCTTTTAATCATCACAAAATCCGAACTCTTTTGGCCGACTTCCACTTTGACCGGTTTGTGAGAACCGGCAAGATAAACGATTGTTTCGCCTTCCTTTTCAAAAACGCATTCCAGAGGAATGTAGATCGCATCATCAAGTTTGTCGGTAATGATTTCGAGACTTGCGGACATGCCTGGTTTCAGACGAGGATCGCTGCCGTCTACAAGAACCATCACCTCAAATTCTTTGACGTTTGAGTTTCGTTTGCGCGAAGCCAGCGTCGCGACGGAGGTGACTGTGCCGTAGAAATTCGGTTCCGGAAGCGCGTCAAGTTTAATCCGCACTTGCTGCCCTTTTGCCACACGACTGACGTCCACCTCGTTAATGCTGGTTTTGACCTGCATCAGGGAAAGATCAGGGATTTCAACCAGCGCCTGGCCGCGCCACGGCGTATCGCCGACTTTGACTTTTGCTCTGCCGCCGCCGCCCCAGATTTCTTTATAAACGACGAGTCCGTCAATCGGCGCTTTCAAAGTCAGTGCGTCCATTTCGCGCTGCGCTTCCTTCAACTGCAATCGCGCGCGATCAATTTGTAAATTTGCTTTTTGGAGATTCGCCGAATCGATTCTTTTCTGCGCGGTGATTTTTTCTTCCGCTTGCTTTAACGAAAGCTCGGCTTTGCGTAAATTGATTTCCTGTTCACGGCGTTTCGCCTCCGCCTCGTACTTCATTTGTTCGAATCTGAGCGTGGCTTGCTCGTGCGAGTATTTTTGCGTTTTAAAAGCGCTCTCCAGTTGCGCCATCGTTGAAGCGGCGCTTGCCTTCTGGCTTTCTAATTCCGCCTCAGCGTTTTGCAGCGCATTTTCCTTTTCCTGTAATTTCTGCATCGCCTGCGTCTGATCAAACTGCACCAGGAAATCGTCTTTTTTCACGTACTCGCCCTCTGGCGCAAGACGAATAATTTGCACTTGGCTGCGAATGGATCGCGGCACGCTGACTGCCTGTGAATTCACCGCCTTCAATTCGCCCTTGCTCTTCAGATCGACGATAAATTCGCCCTGCTCAACGTCAACGCTGGCGACTCGCACGGAAGTTTGACTGACGTTCCACAGCGCAAACACTGAAATGATCGCCAGAGCCGCGATAATCGTCACGAGTCGCTTGTTTTGGAAAACGCTTTTTAGAGACATGGTTTGCTCCTCTTTCAGTAAATAGTGATCAGTCAATTGTGATTAGAGAACCGCTTCATAAGCGACTCACAACTAACTTCTAATCACTTCTTACTTCCAACCTTCTTCTTTAGAGAATCCCCCTTCGCCTGACTCGAGTCAATCTTCACCACAGTGGATTTCAGATTCTTCAAGTCTCCGGGCGAGATTGTGATTTTGCCGCCTTCCGCCTTCATTTCACCGCCGGGAAAGCCGAATTTTTTGAGCATCGCTTTCATGCCGCCAGGCGCCCCTCCGGGAGGCTCAGGCGGACGATTGCGAAATTCTTCGTAATCAAAGCTCAAATTCCGCTTTTCCATTTCAGTAAAAAACGCTTCCCGCGCCTCCGAAGGCGGGCGAACATGACGCATGAAATTCGCATAACCAAACGGTTTGGCCTTGGCATTCCCGGCTCGCAAGCTGATTTCCGTTCCTTCCTCGACGCCTTCGACCGCAGCGTAAAAATCATTTCGTCCAAGCACTTTCACTGTTCGGGGTTTTGAAGGCGAATTCCTGGTAAAAACAACCGCTTCGCCGTCAATTTCGAAAAGACAGCCCGCCGGGATTATATTTGTGTTCGGAATCGATGCGGTGGAAATATTCACTTTGGCCGTCATCCCCGGTTTTAGCAGTGTGTCCGTCTCGGCAATTTCCAAAAATGCGTCAAACACGCGCACCTGGCTGCGGCGTTCGCGCGCTTCGGCAATGATGTTGGAAGATTTGACGGCAGCGGTAAATTCATTCTCCGGGTAGGCTTCCAGGCGGAGCACAGCGGTTTGTTGTTCTTTCAGCTTGCGGGCGTCCACTTCGTTGATGCGAATTTTCACCTGCATTTTTGAAAGATCGGGCAGTTGAATGACGCCCATCCCCGGGTTCATTTTAGCGCCAAGCTGCGGCTTGTTCCCGCTCCAATCGGTGTGATAAACGACCATGCCGCTCAACGGCGCATAAAGCGTGAATCTATCGAGGTCGCGCTGAATTTTGTTCACTTCTCCCTGCGCTTGCAGGATTTTCAGTTCTTGCTTCTGCCGATTCGATTTGTTGATAATTTTCTGTGATTCAAGCTTGGTTCCAGCTTCTTTGAGCGCGATCTCGGCTTTCAAGAAATCGAGTTTTCCCTCGTCTCGCCTCACCTCGGATTCGAATTTCAACTGCTCAACTTGCAACTCGGCAATTTGCATCGAATACTTGGCCATTTCCAGATCACGCTCCAGACCGGCGATTTCGCCCTGCTGCTCAACGAGCATTTTTTTCAGTTCCGCCTGACCTTCTTCCAGCTTTGTTTGCTCTTCTTCAAGCTTGCTTAAAAGAGCGGATTGATCGAATCGGACAAGAACGTCGCCAGAATCGACAAAGCTGCCTTCCGGCGCAAGATCAGTGATCTGCAATTCCACAGTCCACATGGGCGGCGCAGAAACGAGCGTACTTTTGACCGCGCTGATCTCCCCTTTTTCCGTAAGATTAATTTCAAGATCGCCTTTTTTCACGACGGCCCATCGATCATTGTTTTCATTCGGTGCGTTTGTGAAACTCAGCAAACAAAGCACTAATCCCGGAAAACAAACCTTGCGAAACATACGAGGACTTCCTAAGCTTGGGTCAACCAATCGAATATTTGTGGAAAGACAGAACGCTAAAGGAGCTACAAAACAGTTGGGTGCAGTCATTAGCTCCAGGCAAATTGAGCATGTATAAAACGTTAGACTGCAACAGTAAGCGTTTGGTTCTTAAAAATTTCAGGGCGACTATTACGTGCAGACTTTGTTAACGCCCCCGCGGTTACAGGCATGAGCAATAAAATAGAACGCTGTTCTTCAAACACAAGCGCTTTCTACTAATTTTTAAGTAGGGCCATGTTGCGAATTTTATCACGAAAGTATCAAATTTCAATCTCAACAAAATACTTTGAAATAAAACGCTATTTTCTCGATGTTCTTGGGGCGAATCGTTAACAAACTGAGGAGAAACATGAAAAAAATCACCTTAATCGCCGCCGCAACCGCTATGGTTGCCTACAGTTTTAGTTGTTTTGCAAGCAATGCCAATTTAGAAAAGGCGACCTTTGCCGGGGGATGCTTTTGGTGCATCGAAGCGCCGTTTGATAAAGTCAAAGGCGTGAAGCGCGCCGTTTCCGGCTATATCGGCGGGGAAATCAAAAACCCCAATTATAAACAAGTCGCCTCCGGGCAAACCAAGCATATCGAATCGGTGGAAATCACATTTGATCCGGAAGTTATTTCCTACACTGAACTTGTTGAGATTTTCTGGATGCAATTTGACCCAACGGACGAAGGCGGCTCATTTTACGATCGCGGCTGCCAGTACACTTCCGCCATTTTTTATCACAGTGATGAGCAAAAAGCAATTGCGGAAAAATCCAAGAGCGCACTGGAAAAATCCGGTCGTTTCGATAAGCCAATCGTAACGACTATCCGCCCGGCGACGACTTTCTACAAAGCGGAAGAATATCATCAGGACTACTACAAAAAAAATCCGGAGCACTACAATCGCTATCGCAAAGGCTCCGGACGAGACGCGTTTATCAAAAAATATTGGGGCGACAAAATGGACTCAAAAACAACTTTCAATAAACCGTCGCAAGACGAAATCCGAAAAAGACTGACTGACTTGCAGTACTACGTCACGCAGGAAGACGGCACCGAACGAGCATTTGCCAACGAGTACTGGGACAATAAAAAGGAAGGGCTTTACGTGGACGTTGTTTCCGGCGAGCCGCTTTTTAGCTCGAAAGACAAGTTCAAATCCGGTACAGGCTGGCCGAGCTTCACCCGCCCCCTGGTAACGGAAAACGTGATTGAGAAAACCGACCGTTCGCACGGCATGGTGCGCGTTGAAGTGCGCAGCAAAAACGCCGATTCGCACCTGGGACATGTGTTCAATGACGGCCCGCGTCCAACTGGTTTGCGCTATTGCATCAATTCGGCCTCGTTGCGTTTTATCCCGAAAGAAGATTTGCGCACAGAAGGCTATGAAAAATACGCCAAGCTTTTTGAGTAATTTGTGTTTAATAATTGATGTTACGCGCTTACCAATAATGCCTGTCGTAGATTGGTTTCCAGCCGAGTCGAATGTTGCAATTGGAAATAGAGCTGTTTGGCCCCAAAAAACGTTTTTCAAGGTCATTCCTGCGCAGGCAGGAATCCAGGGGCAGTGCACTATTTTCTGGATTCCCGCCTGAACGGGAATGACTTTTACGAGAGTTTCTACGGCGTCACGGCTATCGCGTAACATCAGTTAATAAATAGATCGTAGAGACGCGATGCATCGCGTCTCTACCCTGAAATCCGAGCAATCAGCCGAACTTCAACGCTGAAACCTCGGATTTTTGTTATAAGCATTAGGCCAATGCCGGACGTTCATCCAACTTCAGTTCTCGCGCAATTTTAGCAATAGTCAATTTGTTTAAAATATGATGTGTCGGATGAATGAAAAAAAGCGCGAAGTAAACCACCCCGGCAATTCCCGGCTGCGCGCCGCTTGCCAGAACAACCAAAGAGATCACGGCGACACACAGCGTGATCAAATGAGAACGCAGCGAAGCAATCGTTAGAAAGCGTTCCAATTTATCGAGCTGCAATCTTTCTCGCAAAGCAAAGGCCCGCCATAGCATCAAAGCCAGCACGGCGAAAACGCAAAGTACGCCAAAGCCAAAAAAGTAGAGCATTCCCGCTCGTTGAAAAAACAGACCAAATTCTTGCGCAACGCCTTCTGGAACCGAGAACATGAACTGCACGTCTTCTCGGAGAATCAGTTTCCAAATGAATGTCACTAAAAATTTGAGCGGATAGGCGCAACAGAGAACGAAAAACAGCAAGGCGCTGTTTAAGAAAGAAGTCAAGGCGTCGTCCAGACCGTAGCGGCGAAAAAACAGAAAATGGTAGCGCCACAATCGCATCAGAATAAAAAAGCAAACGAGAAACGCGGGAATTTCTTTGATCGTTAACCAAAGTTCATAGAATGTTTTTGGCGTGTTCAAGGAAAAAGCGAGCAAGGTCAGCGTCACGGCAAAAACGCCGTCTGACAGCCCTTCCATGCGCGAAATCTCGCCGCCGCGCCAGCGAAAAAGCGGGTCGGCGCCCAGGCGCTTGTGAAAAAGGTGCTCGCGTATCACGGCTTCTCCGACAGTTCGAGCAGCAATTCTTTCATCGCGGCATGCAGCAGCGGCGCCGTGTCCGGGCCGACGGAATTGATTTCTCCGTACGGCGAATTCGGCAAATCATAAATAAACGGCGCTTCTTCGTCCCATTCACTGCGCGGAATGATATAGCCGAGTAAATCGTTTCCCAGCCCGATCACAAATTTAAATTCGCCCTGCATCAAAGATCGCAACGGCGGCGTTTCAACCGGCTCGGTTTCAAAATCCTGGCCTTCAGGCGCTTCAATGCCGCCGTTGATTATTTCCGGATAAATTTCTCCTGGAACGCTCAAAAAACTGGCTGGTCCAATTTCAAAAGCTGCGATTTCCGTCCGCATTTTGAACCACCCCGCCATCCCTCGATCCAAAACGCCAAGTAATGACGCTAAACGGAAATTCTTGTTTTCCAGAGGTAAATCGAGCGTTTTTGCCAGCAAATTTATTCTGCCGTTCTCGATTTCAACAACGCCTTCTCCGCGCAATGCATTCAATGCCAACATCGCGATTTGATCGCCCTGCGCTTTTATTTTTTCAAAGGACGGTTCGAAAAATTCCTGGTCGGAGAACGGGTCTTTTATGCCCAAATCCGGATCGGTCGTCATAAGCCCGCCAATAGCGCCGTTGATGTAAACCGCCGTCCCGCCAAGTCCGGCCATATGCAAAGTCTCGCCATTGTACACGCCTTTTTCCAGTCCTTCGCGAATGTAGTGCGGGAAATCCGAGCTCAGGAGCAAGTTTTTTGACCACAATGTTTCGGGGTGGTTGGCCCAGGCGACCAAAACGCCCAACGTCGTGTCGCTCTCGGCGTCGACAGCGTGCATCAAACGTAATCCAGGATCTTTGATGAACGGGGGACGGCTGTCCGTGACGTAAGGATCAGCGCCGGTTAAGTCTTGCGCAAAGCGTAGTTTCGCCGGACGCAAGTTTTTCGCAGCATGAGTCACGGCGTCTGCGATTTGCTGTTGCACAAAATCCATGTATTCCGGATTCACGCCGCTCTCAAATTGGCTTTCTCCCCAAATCCCAACAAGATCGACCGCTTCGTGAACGTGGGTTGCAGAAATCAACGTATAATCAACTCCGGCAGAGGCAGGGATTCTTTTTCGCACGTCAACAACGTCGTCATGGCCGAAGCCGACAACGTCGAGCGAAACGATGGCGATCCGCGCCTGCCCGTTGTCCACAACAACAACGCGAGCCCAAAGGTCATCGTGAACGCCGTTGGCTGCGCGTGCATTATCGAAACCGGCAATCCAGTAGGCGTCAAATTCGCCGTTACCGTTGAGGTCTTGAAATGTATCCCCGTCATCGGGGTCAAATTTAGCGTCATTGTTCGCGTCCGTCCAGACGTCTTCAATTTTCGGCGTAATTGGAAACGCAGCAAATCCGGCTTTGAATTCGCCCGGCTGCTCACTTTTCAAATTCAAATCGAGAGAATAGTCGGGATGCCGGTCGCGCACATTCTGATAAGCCCAAACAAATCCAACGATTATTAAGATCAGAACGACAAGAGAAAAAACCTTTAACGTCTTTTTCATGATGAAGCTCTCCTTCTCGCTCGCAACCCGGCGTCTGTGCAGCTAAATGGCAAGCAGAATCAGCGTCACAACAAAACTGATGACAGCGCCGAAGATGAGGAAAACGGCAAGCGCGACCAAGCCAATCTTAGCGTAATCATCCTTTGCGCGAATCGTCAGAATAATGAATATGCCGCCGAGAGCGAGCAGGAAAATTGAGATCAGGTAGCGTAACGCCAAATTATCGAGATGATGGCGTGCAAAAGCGTAAAAATAGATTGCCGTTATCCCCGCCGTCGCCAAGCCAACAATGAGAAAAAAGCCCGCAAGGCGGTTATTTGATCCTTTCGCATACGGCTCCATTGCCTGTCGAACGATGCTCACCTTTCACTCCTCCGATTTTTGCCGCCACAAATTGAGTTCAGTTGCAATTTCAGATACGGCTTTTTCCGAATGCATGACCTCTTCAAAACTCATTTTTTGAACGTCGTTTAGCCACGCCATAAACAACTGACCTCGAATATAATCGCGTCGAATCGGATTGCCAGCCAAAAAACGCGGGGCAAGAATTTGCCGGGACTTTTGCAGGAGCGGGTTCATGCCGCCATATTTCGCCTTCGCTGCTGTATATTCGGCATAGCCTTCGCGCTTCCAAACAGGAAGTTTGCGCGCTGCAAACATGCCGAGCTTTGCGCTAATAAAAGTGTGCGCGATTTCGTAGGCAATGATGTGCGCCGGATTGCCTGCCAAGATTGTGTTGGGGAAATCGCCGTCACGCCTTTTGCGGACGCGTTCGATGAACGGGAGCGAAATGAAAATATTGCTGACAAACTCGACATTGAAGCCTTGTGAATTTGCTCCAAGCTTGACCAGGGAAGCAAAAAAAGCGTAAGTCGATTCATTCGTGCAAAGAAAAATGCGGTGTTCTTTTCCTGCTTCTCGAATTTCCATGCGTTGGGTGCGTAACCAGACGTCATCCAGTGTTTGCGTGAATTCCAGAGGAATCTCGGCCTCAGAAAACACCCGAAAATTTCGATGTTCCAATTTGTACGGAAAGCGGAACTGCGGGAATCGCAACACGAGCATCACCCCCAAGATATATAAAGTGAGCAGACCGGCAAGAATAAGAAAAATTCGAAGAAGTATTTTTTTCAGTTTTCGTTCACTCTTCAAAAAACAGCTCTGCAATTTTCAGGAAATCATGTTCGGTGATCAAACCAACTAAAACGTTGTCTCGAACAACCGGCAAACAACTCACGCCATGCTTTTTCATCATCCGGATCGCATCTCGCGTCGACGTTTCCGGTGCGGCGGTCGGGACGTTTTGAGTCATGACGGAAGCAATACTGCGCTCAAAAGTCTTTCTCCCGGCCCCGAATTCACGAATAATGGTCAGCAGCGTGCGATAGTCGACCATGCCGACAAGTTGATTCTTGCTGTCTTCAACCGGAATATGCCGAATGTGTCGCCATTCCATAATCTCCAACGCGAGTTCGACGCTGTCATCTTTGCTTAATGAAAAGATGTCAGTCGTCATGAATTGTTCAAGCGCCGAATAATGCGCCTGCCAGCCTTTTCCTTGTTTGTATTCAGCAAGCTTCCACTCATGCACAGGCGTGTTTTTGATTTGGTTCTTGTGTAGCGTCCGCGTCAAAACGCCAAGACATTCATACATTGAACCTGAATTTCGGATGTTTTGCCACGAGTTCAACATCCAGGTGGCGCCGCCCTGATTGCTTTCAACGCGCTCACGAATTATATCCAGGTATTTTTGAATGTCGCGATCATCGACGGCCATATTTCGCAGGCCTTTTTCTGCAATTGGGAGCAATTCATTTTTGACGATTTCCCTGACAGGCGAGGAAGATTTTTGCATCCATCTGATTTGTGCGCTGAGTCCACGACGGGCGGCGGTGACAAAGTTGGTTTTCACGTCATCGAACTCAAAGCGTTTTCTCACATCTTCGATTTCAGTCGAAATCCCGCTCATCAGTCCGGCCCAAAAAGCGGCGTTCGCAACTTCATCCACGACGGTTGGACCAGACGGAATATAACGATTCTCGATGCGCAGGTGCGCCTTGTCGTTCGTGCTGCCGTAACATGGACGATTCCAGCGGTATACCGTGCCGTTGTGTAATTGCAGCGCTCTAAGCTTCGGCGCTTCACCGCGCTTTATCTGCGCAAAAGGATCGCCTTCCTTTTCCAAGCCGAGAAGTACGCGAAACCGCGCGATGTCTTCTTTATAAATTTCAGTTACGCACGCCTCGATCCAGCCACCGCCAAAACTGACGCGCGGCATGGCGCGCCTGAAATCGGAAGCCTGCGTACGCGTATCTATCGATCTCTGGAACAGAGCGATTCTGGTTTCGTGCCATAATCGTTTACCCAAAAATAGAGGCGAGCCCGTAGAGACGGCCAACACCGGCGCCGCGACAACTTGCGCAATATTATAAAAATGTGCGAAACGATCGGCTGGAACTTGGTAATGAATTTGAAAACTGGTATTTGCCGCTTCGAGCATGACGGAGTCGTGTTGCATGTAGAGTTCATCCGCGCCGCGAAAAAAAATCTCCCATTCTTTTTGGCCGCGCAACCGCTTGATCGCTTCATCCAAAGCGTAGTATCGAGGAATTGGGGTCATGTTTTCCAGGGAAAAATCAGATTTTTTAAACGTGGGGAGAATGCCTGTCAAAAGAATATCGGCGTCAAATCGCTTGGCGACTTCACGCGCTTTGTGGAGTTTTTGCAGGATGAGAGCTTCGATTTCGCCGAAGCAATTGTCCTTCAATGTGAACGGCGGCAGGTTGAGTTCGATGTTAAATTTCCCCAGTTCCGTCGTAAAATCTTCGTCTTCAAGCGCTTGCAGGATTTCCATCGCCAAGAGAGCCGGATGGCCAGACTCATCGATCAAAAACATCTCCTGCTCGGCGCCGATGCGTGTGACGTCGTTCTCGAACATGTTATTTTCGAGCATGTGTTCGAGCGCGCGCAAGTCTTCCAAGACGCCGCTTTCGAAAGCGCGCAGTTGTTTCGGTTTCAGTGCGGTTTTGGTATCGAGTCGTCCCATCACGTCCTCCAATCGTCAATTGACGGCTTTAAGCGTGAACATCGGCGGGATTTCCTTTCGCAAATTCCGGCAAGCGCCGACCCGCCGTTTCGCAGCGTTTGAATGTTGTATGCTCGCTTATGAGCGGGAGTGGTTTCATTCCAAAGTTTGCGGTCGGTTCCCTTAGAATCTATTCAAATTTTCGGCAAACCAACCGCTTGCGATCTTAATCGAATAGTAACTCTGGGTTCAAATGCTTCAACACTTTATTGTGGTCTGCCATCACTCGCGACGATGAATCGTCGCACTCCGAAGAGATTTACTCACTGATGTTACGCGCTCTTGGAAATTTCTCAAACAGTACCAGAGAAACGTCGCTTTTACGTCATTCCCGCGCAGGCGGGAATCCAGCCAATCGCGCACAGCCCCTGGATTCCCG
>CAXHAT010000024.1:0-53444 GCA_964014485.1 uncultured Deferribacteres bacterium | reverse complement strand
GGCTCGGAGATGTGTATAAGAGACAGGAGATGAGAAATCATTCCAACGATTTTGTACTCCAGCGAGCCAAAATGAAATGTTCGATCCCGCCCCTTGGTGAACCCGCCTTCCTTTCCCATGAGCTGGCGAAAGAGTTTCGACAACGGAATCCCGCGCGTGGTGAAAACGCCCAGATTTCGATGCATCGGCAAAATGAAATCATCTCTCTCTAAAGCGTAAGCTGCGCCGACGGCAATCCCCTCTTGCCCAATGCCGGAAAACCATTTCGAAATTTTGCTTTGCCGCAAAAGCAGCAGCATTTTTTCTTCGATAAGTCTCGGCAAGCGCAGATGTTTGTATAAAGCAATCAGCTCATCCGCGGCCTCGACGCCGTCTGTCTCTTTTAAAAGTGTAGCATTCACTGACCGTCTCCTTCATAGTTTCAGAAAACGGCGCAAAATAGCGGGAGGTGATTTGAAAAGCAAGCTTAGCGGCAGCGAAACGCCTTATTCGCCCATGACTTGGACGACTATTTTTCGAGAGCGCGGGCGGTTGTCAAAATCAACCAGAATGATTTGCTGCCACGTGCCCAAAGTGAGGGTCGAATCTTGGAAGGGAACGGTGAGGGAAGGGCCGATCAAAGCGGCGCGGACATGGGAGAATCCGTTGCCGTCGTGCCAGGTCGCGTCATGGTGGTATGTTGGCCCGATTGGCGCAATTTTATTCAGCGCTTCGGGAAGGTCGCGCTTCAAGCCGGGTTCGAATTCAATCGTGGTAATTCCTCCGGTGGAGCCGGGCACAAAAACGGTGACAATCCCGTCGCGCAAACCGCTCTCACGGACGCATTTTGCAACGTCGTCCGTGAGGTCGTGCATCTCGTTGAAGCCTTTCGTTTCCTTGCTCAGCGAAAACGATTTTACAGCCATTTATCCTTCTTTTTCGAAAAAAGTTAAGCTATGGAATCCATCGAACCGCTGCTGAATTTCGTCGGCGGACAAATTTCTTAAACGATTCACGGAAAAATCCTCAACCACGAAGCTGGCCATCGTGCTGCCGTAAATCATAGCCCGCCGCAGCGTTTTCGCGTTTAATTTCTTAGCCTGTGCAAGGTATCCCAAAAATCCCCCAGCAAAAGTATCCCCTGCGCCCGTGGGATCGGAAACGATCTCGAGCGGGAAGGCGGGAGCATAAAAAAGCTCGTCTTCAAACGCCAGCAAAGCGCCGTGCTCGCCTTTTTTGATGATCACCGTGCTTGGCCCCATTTTTTTAATTTCCTTGATCGCCTGAACAAGATTCTCTGCGCCTGACAGTTGCATGGCTTCTTCATCATTGATCAGAAGAATCTCAACCTTCTTCAGCACGCGGCTCAGGTCTTCCGGAGTGCCTTCAATCCAATAATTCATCGTATCAAGAGCGACAATTTCCGGCGATTTGACTTGATCCAGCACATGAAGCTGCAAATCCGGGCTAATGTTGCCCAGAAACAGATTCGGCGTGTCGCGATAAGAGTCGGGAATATCTGGAGAAAACTGTTCGAAAACGTTGAGGTGCGTAAAAAGCGTGTCGCGCTTGTTCATGTTTTTATGGTACTTGGCCCCCCAATGAAAGCTCTCGCCTTCCATTTGCACCAAACCGTCGAGCCCGACGTTTTTCTGTTTGAGAAAGTGGATGTGCTCGTCCGGGAAGTCCGTCCCAACCGTCGCCACGACGCCGGGCTTGCCAAAATAACTTGCTGCGACTGAACCAAAAAGCGCCGTGCCGCCAAGCGCTTTTTCAGAGCTGCCGACAGGCGTTTCAATCGTATCAAAACCAATGGTGCCAACTATTAATAAATCCATTTTCGCCTCTGTTGTCGTCTCCAGTTTTTCATAACGGCAGGAGTACAACGCTTTAGCGTTGTATGCAATGATAAACCATTGCACTCCCCCCTGCATAACGCAAAAAAGGCTGGCGAAAACGCCAACCCGTATCAGGAATACCCGTGCTTTCTAAATCTGCGGGTGAGTTTACTGTAATTTTACACCTGTTTCCAAATCAACCTATAAACCGTTCCAACACATTAATTTTCAAAAACGATCATTTATTAAAGTAATCAAGCTGTTAAATAGCTCAGGATTCAAAAACAATGCTACCACAAACGCTGCAACTATAATAAAAGTGACGGGAAGAAAAATTCGAGAGCGCAAAAGTTTTTTATACCAACTCTTGTTTCCAATAATATTGTTTAATTCAGAACCGTGTTGGTACATCAATTTCCATCTACCTCCAGAAGAGCTTATTCGACAGCAAAATTCTTCAAATTCTTTTTGCTTAATCCTTTTAATTTGCGAGTTATCTCGAAAATTATCGTAATAGAACTTTGGGTTAGCAAGTTCTAAAATGTAGCGTGTATTGGAGATGTTGGAACCGTAGACCCGATTTAAAGCTTCTTGTCCTTCCTGAAGTATATTTGACACAAGCGATTTGTTTTTTAAATATTTATGACAAACGGCAATCAGACAACATACCCAAACATCCTTCAATGCAGTCTGTTCAGTGCCGAACATCTGGAACAGTTTATCGGAAAGCCAACGCTCTCGAAAGGCTTCATGCGCAACCTCAAGTTGCCCCAAAGCCCGATTCATAGCATCTTTTGTGTTAGCAAAAGAATTGAGCTCAGAGATGATTTTCTCAGCGGCTCTCATATTTGCATCACCTACAGCCCTTAGTGCTGTAGAAAATCCGCCTTCTTCAACAAATGCTGAAAGAGTTTTGGCAGTCTTGGCGGCATTGACTAATTCTACTCCGGTCATAAATTGCTCCGTCAAAGAATCAACTGACAACTTACTTTTTCGTTCAGTGAAATCATAAGAATTTGTCATTACATCCGCTCCGGCGCATCAATGCGGAGCAATTCGAGCGTATTTTTCAATACGGCGCGCGTGGCGTCGACCAGCACAAGCCGGGCTGCGATTAAGCGCTCATCGTCATTATCCACAACGCGGTGTTTTTGGTAAAAACTATGCAAAGCGGCGGACAATTCCATCATGTAATTTGTGACCCGGTGCGGCTCCAAATTTCTGGCGGCTCCGCTAACGGCGTCGGGATAATCGGCAATCTTTTTCAGCAGGCTGATTTCCTCCGTTTCATTGAGCACGGACAAATCCGCGCCTCGATTGAGCGCGTGCCCTTTTTCTTCCGCGAATCGCAAAATGTTTACTAGCCGCGCGTGGGCGTACTGCACGTTTCGAACGGGATTTTCATCGGTCTCTTTTTTGGCCAAATCGATGTCAAAATCGAGGGGCGAGTCCAGACGGCGCATGACAAAAAAGAAGCGCGCAACGTCTATCCCGACTTCCTGGATCACTTCCTCCATCTCGATGATGTTGCCGGCGCGCTTGCTCATTTTGATCGTTTCGCCGTCCCGCAACATGTTGACCTGCTGGATAATGCGCACTTCAAAGCTGTCCTTGGCATACCCCAATGCTTGCAGCGCTGCGCTCATGCGCGGAATGTAGCCGTGGTGGTCGGGGCCCCACAAATCGAAAAGCTTCTCAAAGCCGCGCTGATATTTGTCTTCGTGGTACGCAATATCTACCAGAAAATAAGTCGGCTCGCCTTGCTTCGTCACCAGCACGCGATCCTTTTCATCGCCAAATTCAGACGACTTGAACCAGACGGCGCCGTCTTTTTCGTAGGTGAATCCTCTTTTTTGCAATTTTTCGAGCACGCCTAAGTGCAAGTCGCCGTTGCGCAAATCGCTCTCATGGTACCAACGATCATACGCAACGCGGTAGGTCGCCATGGCCTGTTTGTGCAGTGCAATCATTTTCGCCAGCGCGGCCTGCGATAACTGCTCTTGCCGATTTTCAAGGGAAAGAGCAACGTACTTGTCGCCGTCCTCCGCCTTAATTTCTTCAGCGAGGTCGGCGATGTATCCGCCCTGGTAACCGTCTTCCGGCATAAGCTCGTCCTTGCCGTACAACGCCATGTAGCGGGCGCTCACCGATGCGCCAAGCAGTCGAATTTGCCGTCCGGCGTCATTGATGTAATACTCAGCCGCAGCATCAAAACCGACTTTATTGAACAAGCGCACCAAAACGTCGCCAACAGCCGCGGCCCGCGCACTAACCACGTTCAACGGCCCGGTCGGATTCGCGCTGACAAACTCAATCTGCCAACGTTTCTCCTCGCCCCAGTCTGAATTGCCGTAGTCCTCGCCAAGTTGAAAAACAGTCTTCGGGACGCTTTGCCAATAACGGTTGGCCAAAGTGATGTTAATGAAGCCGGGACCGTCAATCGATATTTTTTCGAAAGCGTTTTCAGCGTCTTCAATCGCGCCGACAATGCCTTCCGCAATTTGGCGCGGCGCCTTACGCAGCGTTTTTGCCAATCCAAGCGCGAGGGTAGTGGCAAAATCTCCAAAAGATTTTTGGCGCGGCTGCTCTACCTGAACGTCAACGGTAATGTCAAAAGCCCGCTTTGCTGCTTGCGCGATTTCTTCTTTGATGTAAATTTCAGGCTTCAACTTCTTCGTCCTTAATAACTTCAGATTCAGCGTCTCCCCATAATCTCTCCAACCCGTAAAATTCTCTCACTTCCGGCTGAAAGATATGAATGATCACGTCGGAGTAGTCGAGCAAAATCCAGCGCCCCTGGGGCACGCCTTCCTTGTGAAACGGACGCGCTCCCATCTCAAGAAGCTGCTCACGGACTTCCTTGTAAATCGCTTTAACGTGAATGTCCGTGTGTCCTGTACAAATAACAAAAAAATCCGCGATGCTGCTTGTCTCGCGGAGGTCGAAAATGGTGATGTCTTCCGCTTTTTTATCTAAAGCGGCGTTCGCTGCATTGCGCGCGAGTTCATGAGCGTCCAATAAAAATGAAACTCCAGTTTATGCCTGTTGGTCTGCGTGTCGTGCAAGTTTTGCAAACCGTTTTTATACAGATTTCTGTACTCATTCGCAATAAAAATTTATAAGCGTATTACAGGAAGATCGCCTTCCAAAAAGACTTTGCTCTTTGGCGATTTATCTCTATCATATCGCCTGAATTTTTCAACCATTGCTTGCAAAATGCTCTCAAAATTACGCCGATTAAATTGGCGACGTTTCCGCGAATGTTGGGTTCTGTTGTTTTTACTGACGATTTTCTATTTTTCGTCATACACAAAAATATCCACAGAGACAGGCCCGGCGGAAAAGAATATTTCCATCCATTTTCATTGGGGCGGGCTGGTTAGCGTCTGGGAAGTTTTGTTGTTAGGCGCACTTGCACTGATCGTCGCGCGAAACGTCTATCACGGACGCGGCGTGCTCAATCTTGGCCCGTCGACCGGAATCTTCGCCTTCTTCGCGCTTATCACAATTTCATTCGTCATTGGTTTGCTGCACAGCTCCGGCGGCGTTTTGAAGTACGGAATTACCGGCTTAAAACGTCCTGTTATCGCCTACATGACCCCGGTTTATTTCTTTCTCATTTACTTGATTTGCATTAACACGCTCGTACGTCGCAGCCAGTTGTTGTTAGTTCTGCGATTTTTACACTGGCTAACGATAGGTCTGCTCGCATACGGCGTTGTCAGGCTCTTCTTGATGCTTGCAGGCGATTTTGGCGGACTCTGGTTTTTTGGGCTGCCGATTGTTCTTTACGATCAAATGGCCATGCTCTACGCCCCGATTTTCATTCTCTTAGCACTGTTTTTTCAAGGACGTTCTTTTAAAAAGCGCTATTGGCCGGGCTTTGCGCTGATGTTGTTTTTTATCTTGTGCAGCACACGGCGATTTAACTATTTACTGCTCGCCCTCGGCCTTTTCCTGACTGTTGCTCTCGGCTATTCCTTGAAATTATGGACGCTGCCGAAAGTCTTCAAAAAAACCGGGCAAAGCCTGGCCGTTTCCATTGCCGGATTTGCGGTGGTTGCTCTTCTGATTCCGGGATTTACTTCCGGCGTGTTCACCTCAATAAAAACGTTGAATGTTTGGAGCAAATTAGGCCAGCAGCAAAGCGGCGACATGCGCATCGCCGAATTTGAAAACCTGTTTGAAAATCTAAACGAACGCCCGTACACCTACATCGCCGGTTTCGGGTTAGGCCCGCTGTGGCGCGCTATTGAACCGCAGCCAGTGGATCCATTAACGCGCCGTTTGCGGCTAAAACGCCACTGGTACACGCAATTCCATTTGCCGTATATTTCAATGATTTATCGTCTGGGCCTGCTTGGGAGCGCGGTGTTTCTTTTCTGGTTCCTGATCTACATGAAAAATCTTTATTCCCGTCTGAAAAACAGCCGACGCAGCTTGCAGCCAATCTTGCTGGGCCCGTTCGTTTTCTTGATGATGATCTTGCCGTCACTGCTCGATTCGTTCAACCCCACCGCCTGGACGCTTTGCGGTCTCTACGCCGCCCTGCTTGAAAAAACGACAACGGCGTTTTCAACTTCACTCCAGCAAGCATGACAAATCCAGCAGCAGCGAAAAAGCCAAAACTCTTTGCCGTTATCTTACACTTCGGTTCGCTAAAAAATACCGCCAAAGCACAGCAAGCCTTGACCGCTTGCGATGCGCAAGACTGGGATTTGACGATCGTACTTGTCGATAATTCCGGCTGCGAGGAAGTCACGCCAGAGTTCGCAAAAGAATCGGCCAAAATTATTCACAGCGGCAAAAATCTGGGCTATGCGGGCGGCATGAATTTGGGGATTCAATACGCGCTCAAACATGGCGCGGACTACCTGCTTTTGCTCAACAACGATC
Source organism: uncultured Deferribacteres bacterium (assembly GCA_964014485.1). Classification (GTDB taxonomy): domain Bacteria; phylum Zhuqueibacterota; class Zhuqueibacteria; order Zhuqueibacterales; family Geothermadaptataceae; genus CAXHAT01. Next base: position 46,731 of record CAXHAT010000024.1, on the reverse strand, counting down.
TTTTTCTTGCCCAAAATGCGCTAAAACATTTTGCAACGGGAATTCGCAGGCGCCCCGAATCCGGACTCTGGGGCGGCGCAATTTTTTACGCCGACGATCCAGAGCGAATCTGGTTTGGCGGCGGGCGCGTACACAAGTGGCTTGGACGAACGATGCATGTCGGATATAAAAAACGAAGGAATTCTCCAACGCGCTTGGCAGAAGGCGGTATAGACTACATCACCGGCGCGATGATGCTCATTGATCGCAAAGTTTTTGAGAAATGCGGCCTTTTTGATATGTCATTGTTTCTATATTTTGAAGATGCTGATTTCTGCCTGCGTGCACAGGAGACGGGATTTACGCCGACGTTTTGCCCGGCAGTGGAAGCGCTGCACCAGGTCGGCGCTTCTGACGGCAGCGGCGGGCCAACGGCAGCGTACCTCTATTTTCAAACCCGAAATCGATACTACGTTCTGCAGCAATGCGGCGGACGGTTCTATAAACTTTGGCTTACATGCCTGCATATTCTAATTTATACTGTTCTGCGTATCGTCGTCGTGTTCCTTTCCGCGCCGAAGAACGCCTTGCCCAAAATTAAGGCGCTTTGGCGAGGTTGCGCAGACAGCCTTAAAAATGTACGCGGGCCATATCTTCCACAATCCAAATAAATGAAGGTCTTCCTTAAAATCATCGTCGGCCTTTTCATCTTACTGGCCATTTTTCTTCTTTGGGCGCTTGAGCGCGTCGATTACTCGCCGTATTTTTCAACGGATTATTACCAAGCAACGCGCGCCCGACTTGACGACGCCGTCGAAAATCTTGCCGTCAGCAGCGGCGCGTTGGAGGTCGGATTCGGCAAGGCGAACCTGACTCCGCATGTTGGCGCAAACGAAAATGCTCCGCAAAAGCACGCTTTCGGCGACACGCCGCTCGCGGGCTACGGCGCTCGCAAAGGCAATCCCGCAACCGGCGTCCATGACAGCCTTTTTGTAAAGGCAGTGGCCGTTCGCGTTGGCGAGCAAACCATTGTTTTCACAACGCTCGACGCTTTGATCGTCCCGCAAGAAGTCACCGATCTCGCAACAAAAGATTTGGCGAAAAACCCTGGTCTGGAACGCGCGCATGTGCTTTTCTCGGCAACGCATACACACTCTGGCCCCGGAGGCTGGGGAGAAGGCTGGGTCGCTGAACAGTTCTCCGGCAAGTACAATTCGCAAATTCGCGTTTGGGTCGCGCAACAAATCGTTGAAGCCGTACGCCGAGCGGTCGCCGATCTTCAGCCCGGACGGTTTGGACATTCACGCTTTCAAGCGCCTGACTTTGTTTACAACCGACTCGTGAAAAACTTGGGGTGCCAAAACAGTGCTTTTGAAATTTTATTTTTTGAACAAAAGAACGGCGCGCAAGCCGTACTCGGCGTTTACGCGGCGCACGCAACGGTCTTAAACGCGGATAATTTTGCGTTCAGCGCCGACTACCCCGGTTACTGGACACAGAAAATCGAGCGGGAAACCGGCGCAATGGCGGCGTTTTTTGCCGGAACGGTCGGCAGCCACGGCCCGGCTGGCGAAGGCGAAAACTTTACTCGTGCGCAAAATATCGGCGAGTCGCTCGCGGACACCACGCTTTTGCATCTCCAAAACATTTCGCTGGCGAACGACGCTTTCTTGGCAAATCTTGGCATACGCGTTGATCTGCCGGAACATCATGTCCGCGCATCATCAAATCTGCGGTTCAATCCAGGCATTGGCATGGCGCTAATCCCGACCGATTCGACCTGGATCAACGCCGCAAGATTGAATAATTTGCTTTGGCTGACAACACCTTGCGATTTCAGCGGGGAACTCGCCGAACCTCTCATGAACGCGGGCGCTAAAAACGGAATCCAGACAATCATCAGCAGCTTTAACGGCAGTTACGTCGGCTACATCATCCCGGAAAAATACTACCATCTGGATTCATACGAATCGCGCACGATGTCATGGTTTGGGCCGCACATGGGCGCGTATATTCCGGATTTAATGCAGCGCATCGCCGACGGATTAACACAAGCTTTTTGAGACTTTTGCAGCAGCGTCACCGCTGCATCGACGTTGTTTTAGAAATTTGAAACCGAGGTAAAAATGGTCGAAGTAAAAATTTACAAATCGCGTATCACGTTGATCGAGGGCGATATTACGGAACAGTCGACCGACGCTATCGTCAACGCGGCGAACAGCGCGTTGGTTTTGGGGGCGGGCGTTGCGGGCGCGATTCGCAGCAAAGGCGGCCCTGCGATTCAGAAAGAGTGCGACATGATTGGCGGAACGCCGGTTGGGACGGCCGCAATTACCAGCGGCGGCAACCTGAAAGCAAAGCATGTTATTCACGCCGTCGGCCCGCGCATGGGCGAAGGCGACGAAGACGAAAAGCTGGCTTCGGCAACGCGCGCTTCCCTCGAAGTCGCGGATCGCAACGGATTGCATTCTATCACCTTTCCGGCAATTAGCACCGGCATTTTCGGTTTTCCGCTCGAGCGATGCGCGAAGCTTATGCTTGAAACGACCGCGGAGCATTTGCGTGGGAAAACGGGATTGCAAGAAGTGCGTTTTTGTTTGTGGGGAAACGAGGCGTTCGGCGTATTCGAACGCGCTTTGGAAACAACGACGGTCTGGTCAAAAGAATAAGCGGCTCAAGACAGCCAGCGCGCGAATTTCCAGGCGGCGATTGTCGCTGCAAGCATGCCCATGTAAATCGTGACTTCCGGGAAGCTCAATTGCACGCCGCGAATGATCAGAAAAGCGACGGTAAACAAAATAACCAGCCAAACGAGCTTGCGAATTTTCCATACCGCCCACAATCCCCCAGCTATCGCCCCATAAATTATAAACTGTTCCATCAAATCATTCCTTGATAAAGCGTGTTTCGCATCCTGCAAAGCACGATGATTCGCTTGTTCAGATTTTTGATTTACATTCCGATGTTACCGTACGTGCAATCAAAGCCCGTCGGCAACTTTTGGTTCTCATTAGCTCCGTTCTTCAGAGCGGAGATTTTTGAAGGAAGACAGCCGCCTCATCTCTTCCGCCGCCCCAGCGCGGCGGAAGAGATGAAAATGAATCCCTCGCACGTCACCGGGCTCAAGCCCGGTGCTAATGAAAAGATGTTCACGTTTGAGTAACAGGCGATGCGTCGGTGTGCGCAACATCAGTTACCATACCTGCTTGCAACGCTTTACCGGAAAACGTTTTGCTATGAAAACCGGCGACCGCATTGCGGGCCGCTTCACTTGTCCTTCGTTTTTTGTCGCATCACAAATTATCTCCGAATCGCCGAAAACTCGTAGGTCGCATTATTGGCTTCGTTCACAAGCTTCAACACAGCGGCTTTCTGAACGCCGGGATCAATTTCGAAGGAATTTGAACCAAGAATTCTCTGCATGAATCCTTCCCCAGCTCCTTCTCCGTGATAGGCTCCTTCTCGTTGGTAAAAGAGAACGGCGCCGTTCTTACCCACGCCGAAGATCCCCCCTATTTGGTCGCAGCCAAATGAACTTTCATCCACACAATACCACACGATTTCAAACGTTCTGTTTTCATCAAAACTCAGCGTCGGAATCAACCCTTGCGTTTGAATATCGGCGAATTCAGGATCGGTTGAGTCATGCAGTTGCCAGCCTCCCACAAGGCCGCTGTTTTCAATGCTGTCTCTGACTTCGCTCTTATACGTGTAGACGCTTTGCGCTCTCTTGATCTGCAATCCGCTTCCAGAAATACTCACTTGAAAAGGTTCCGTCAAATGCTGCACGGAAAAACTTGCTCGGATGCAAAGACGCCAAGTCTCCGAAAGAGCTTCAGGATAAATACTATCATTTTTCATTTCATATTGCGCGCCAAACCAGTTGCAGCCGTCATCACCAAAAAACTGATTTTCATCAAAAATCAAGTGGAACGCCGGCAATCGAGAAATATCGACGTCGCTGCCTTTTTCTTGTGCTTTGGCCAAAGTCCAAACGATATTATTCACTTCGGAAACGGGAATTTCACCGGTCTCCGTTTTCGAAGGGCTGGTTGCCCAGTCTGAACAGCCATAGGTCAGAATGTTGAGAAGGAACACAGTTAAAACTGATGACAGGCAATGTTTTATGTGCCGGTTCATGATGCTGCTTCCTCCTTTTTAAAGACGCTTCTTGGCAAATTCAGCATCCCGCAGGATCTGAATTACGTTTTCATTCGCAGGATTACGAATGCAACTGATTTGCCAAAAATGAAGCGTCATTTGTGAGCCTGCTTTGAACGAAACGTCGCCTGCTCCACATCGATTTTTTGACGCCTCATTCGAAAAATCGAGATAAGCGCATGTGATCAAGGAATTGCTTTTTCGGGATTCATTACCTGACACTTTTTCTATAGGCTTCCAACGCTGGCGAAAGAGGCCGGAATTTTCATGCTGGAAGCATCTTTTTTGATCCAACCCTTGAACTTTTGGGCATGATCTGTACTGGGCGATAACAAAGAGTCCGCCAGAATGACAAAACGGGGCTTTTCGACGGCTCGAAAATGCAGTTTACAAAAAAATGTCAGGCAGAGAGTTTCGGGGGAGAGGAAAAGCGGTCTTGCTCGCTTTCTTTTAGAGACCGTAAATGTGATGTCAGTGAGAGTGCGCTGCTACTTTTCTTTGATGATATGTCCGGCATTTGATTTGAGAGATTGAACTGAAGTTATTTCTCCGTTCTTGCTCCACATAATTTTGGCGCTGTCAGCCTGTGCGGCGGTTCCCAGGCCAAAAACCAACGTCGAAATATCCGATTGCGAAAGGTAAGACGAACCGGTACGCACGAGACGCTCCTGCTTTTGGCCGTCCGACCAAACAGTCACGCGCGCCCCGAGAGCGTGATGATTCGGCTCCTTTCCTTCAAGTTTAAGCTTAAGCCAATTCTCCGGTTTCTTCAAATCATTGCGCAGAAGCTTTGGTTTTCCAGCATTGACGGTCAGCAAGACGTCCTGATCGCCGTCGTTGTCGATATCCGCGACCGCGATGCCGCGCGCGACGATTTTTTGCTGAAAATCAATCCCGGCCTTTTCGCTCACGTCCACAAAACGCCCCGCACCGTTGTTATGAAAAAACTGCGGGCGTTGCTCAAACGTCACGTCTTTTTGTACGCTGTTGATTTCCGGCTCAATGTGTCCGTTCGCCGCCAGTAAATCAAGATGACCATCGAGATCAAGATCAACGAAATGGACGCCGAAAGTGAGTTGCAGAAGTGAATTTTTAGTAATACGCGCGGCCCCGGCGCGGTCTTGAAAAAGCTCGTCGCCGATTTGCGTGTATAGCGAAAGCGGTTCGCGCGCAAAATTGCCGATCACAATCGACTGCTCGCCCTTACTAAAAACGTCCGCCACGTCGATTCCCATACCGGCGCGTGCACGGCCCGCCTCATCGAAGGCGATTCCGGCACGTAGAGCAATGTTTTCGAACGTGCCGTCGCCTTTGTTCATGTAGAGAAAATTCGGCTGGGTATCATTGGAAACCGCCAAGTCGGGCCAGCCGTCGCGGTTGAGATCAGCCACGGCAACGCCCAGAGATTTGCCTTCTTCGTTCAAAACGCCTGCTTTTTCCGTGATGTCTTCGAAGCGTTTGCCGTTCACGTTTCGGTAGAGACGACAAGTCTCGCCCGCGTATTGCTCCGGCGTGGCGTAGGATTTATTCACGCCGTCCAAAGTGGTGAATAAGTCAGTCTCCGGCGTCCATTTGACGTAATTGGTGACGAAAAGATCGAGCCAGCCGTCACGATCGACGTCAACCCAGACAGCGCTAGCCGACCAGGCGGGAGACGCTCCTGATGCTGGATTGTTTCCGCTCACCCCCATCGTTTTTGTCACATCGGTGAAGCGCCCGCTGTCGTTACGCAGGAGTTTATTGGAGCCGACGGCGGTCAGATAAATGTCCAAATCGTTGTCGCCGTCAAAATCGCCGAAGGCGCAGCCCATGCCGTACATCGTGATATCGAGTCCGGTCTGTTTGGTGACGTCCTCAAATTTTCCGCCGCCCAGATTTTTGTAAAGCTTCGACACAGCTTTCGGCTTGCCCGCCCCTTTGCCCGGCCAAGCGCTGCCGTTCACGAGAAAGACGTCCGGCAATCCGTCATTATCATAATCCAGAAAGCCGCCGCCGCCGCCCATGGTTTCCGGCATCCACTTCTCGCCGAATGCGCCGTTTTCATGCACAAAATCGATCCCGGCTTCTTCGGCAATGTCCACGAATTCCAGCGGCGATTCGATTTTGTCACGTGAAATATCAGTAAAGCTTGGTTTTGTGAATTCCGGTGCGGCCTGAGTTTCAGGGGTGTCGTTGGAGCAGGCGGTGAAAAACAGGATTGAGAAAATAGCGATGATTGATGCTGGCGGGAACTTTGGCTTACCCGCTCCCTTATTAGGAGTAGGTTTTGCCTTTTTACTCCAAAGCGCCGCTTTTGTCATGCCCGCGCAGGCGGGTATCCAGCTTTGGGACGCCGTTGTCTGGATACCCGCCTGCGCGGGTATGACACAGTGGATTGAGCTCAGTTTTTTAAAAAATCTACCCTTAAGAGCCCCCGCATCCGCCTCGGCAAGGAATACTCGCGACCGCTTTGCAATCGCCCGATTCCCCTCCGGGGAGGGGGTAGGGGCGGATTTTGAGCGTAGGGCTAATTTCGATATTGTCATGTCTTCCTCAGACTTATTGAAAGCTTAATTTATGAATCCGAATCTGTTGCGACATCAAGTTTGCGCCGGGATTTTTGAGCTTGAATTGGCGGGTAATTTCCTGGGCGGACTCGTCGATTTGATAATATTCATAAGCAGCCTCGGCGGCGGCGGCTTCCGCGGTTTTTCCCAATGCGCGGAAGCAGAGCATTTTATGGTACCAGGCAACACGATCTTCAGGATCGATCTCCAAAACCTTGTCCAGCGCCGCCAGGGATTGCTCATATTTTTGGTCGAGATAGTACGTCCGGCCAAGATTCCGCCAGGAGGCGCGGTCCTCCGGAAAGCTTTCCAAAACAAATTTATAAGCGTCAGCGGCGCGTTCATAGTCGCCGTCTTCCTGCAACGCTACGCCCCAAACCCACGCAACTTGCGGATCGCCGACTTTGATCTCCTCGCATTTTTGCAAGTGCGCGTAAGCTTCTTCAATATTTCCGTCGCGCACGGCGGTTTTGGCCAAGTTTAAATGTCCGTCCAAACGCTCCGGTTGTAATTCAGCAACCGCTTCGAAGGCTTTTTCCGCGCCGCGCGTGTCGCCTTCCAAAAGCAGGCCGACGCCGTAATCGTTGAAGCGCACCCAGTCTTCCTCCAAACGATTCCCTTCGGTGATTTTGACGTCAACATTGGCCGGAAGCATTTTCACGAAAACTTCGTCCTTTGCGATTTCCGTGATGGGCAGATCAGGGACTTTGTCAAATTGCTTGAAGCCTTCGGGATTGGCTTTAAATGCGAATTCCGTATAAGCCCGGTCAAATTTACGCCAAAGGAGACGCGCGCTCATTTTCAAACGCTGCCCGGCGAATTCCGGCGGCACGACAAATTCATAATGTGCAATATCCGCCGTTCCCGGCCCGATCACGTTTGCGAAAACAGTCACGTGAATGTCCGGCGCGTTTCGGCGTTGAATCGCGTTGCCGTTTTTGTCGACAATAACGGCTTTAAATACGTGCGCCATCGGATCGAGATGGCCGTTTTCATCGAGAAAACCGCTGATCGTCAGCGTCTCGCCGTTTTCGCCAAGCACGGTGAATTCGAGCCAGCCTTCGTTCGAATCGTTCGTTCCGCCCGGGAAAGTGTGGCCAACGCCCTGATTCCGCACGACCACGTCAACCGTGACTTTTTCCCCTGCCGGAATCTGGGCGTTGGCGCGATTGAGCACGGTGATCGGCTCATCGCCTCCAACTTTCAACGCAAAAATATCGACGCGAAGTTTTGCGCTTTGTAGAAACTCTTCGATACGCTTAATCGTCGTCGTGTCGCCGCGCAAAAACGGCAAGGCGGTGTTGACGGCCAAAAATCGATGGGATTTGACAAAGCCGCTTTTCGCCGCGACATCGCCAAGAACGGCTTCTTCCAGCGGCATATGACACGCTTGACATTCGCGCTTGAACGGCGGCAGATAAAATGTGCGTGAAGCGTTCATGGAAACGCCGCTGTCGTGCCAATTGTCGAACTCGTCCTGCCCGCGCAGCCAGCGGTAATTGTTGACCGGCTCGACCAAGCTCACTTTGTGGCAGGTTGCGCAGAATTCGCTGGTGCTGAAAAACGGCTTTTGCAATTGTCGTTTATGCACGGCGGGCTTTGCTTTCAAAACGGCGTCGTGCAAGTAAGCGCCGGCGGTTCCGCGTTCTGCATCAGGAAAAAGATAGGGGTCTTCCTGCTCGTCGGCGATGTTGTAGTTGCCGTTGCCTGTGTTGTTGTGAATTTTGTCGATGGCATGACATGCGAGGCAAGTCAGCCCAGCCTGTGCTTCGAAAGAATTGCGGTCAACTTCGTCATCCATTTTGCCCGCGAGCATCAGCGCCGGGTCGTGACAAGCGCTGCACCACTTGCTTTTGACCTTGCCGGCCGCTTCGGGATCGAGCGAGAATTTTTCCAAATGTTCGTCAACCCATTTGTTCGGCGCCGTGGCGTTTTCGCGCATATCGTTGATCGTCGCTTCATAAAACGGATTGTTGAAAGATGCGAATCGATGCGCTGATTTCGACCATTGCTCGACGATATCCTGGTGGCAACGGTCACAGTTTTCCGCACCAATGGGCACATTTTTGACGAAGCCGAATTTTTCCAAATCGGCCCGCAGCCTTTCCTCAGGCGTTTCCAGTTTGCCGCGTGTGATAATGCGTGACGGCAAGAAATCGCCGCTCGCAGTCGTTGCTGCAGATGGAAAAAACGGGCTGGCGGGCGGTACAAATCCGGCTGGCAAGAAGCCGTTTTCTTTTGTTGATTCTGGAGCGAACTCAGCAATATCGCGATTGCGCGCGCCAGGACCTTTGTCGCGACCTTGTTCAAACGCTTCTTTCGCTTCTTCGGTTAATTCCAGGCCTTTGGGCGAGAAACCGTGCCAGACAAGAAAGACTGCCGTCAATACGCCCAACGCAAGAGTGAATTTTTTGAATTGCGAAAAATGCGGGCGGGTAAAGCCGGTCAAACGGTGCAAAATGTAACCGGCGGGAATGAGCGCCGCGCAAATAACGTGCAGCCACCAGACCCAAGCGTTGTTTTTACTGGCGGCCTCGGTCAAAATAAACAGCCCGGAAACCGTCAACGCCGCACCAACGACGACGGTCGCGACGCCAGTAATAACCGTCGACTTTCGGTTGCGGCGCCAGATTTTTTTTAAGTGCAGAAGTACAAAAAGAATGAAAAGGACGGCGAGTAACAGACCAACGCCGGTGTGCGAGAGCACCATCACTTGAAAGAACTTCGGCAGCGAGATTTCCCCGACGGCAAGGAAATCAAATCCCGCCAGGTCAGCCCAGCGATTGATAAGCAAGTAAAGCGTATTCGCGAGCATAAAAACCGACGCCGCTAAGCTGAAAATCAGCAGTTTTTTCAGCCCGGCGCCGATCAACGATTTCGCTCGCGGTTTTTGAAAAACGGTAAAATTCATTGTCCGAATGAACGAATCCTCTCTCCTTGTTTTTTGAAAGCGCGAAGTTACGGCGCTCATGATCGCTTTGCAACAAAAAAGCCCGCAGATTGTTCCGCAAAACTTCGCTCACGTCCATTGGCTTTTGAACAGCGAAAGAGCGCCAGTTTGAATACGTTTTGCCGTATCCAAATCAGGCGATACATTGACAAAAAATAGATGGAATCGTATCACCACCACGCAGTTGATAAAAATGAAAAAAGTCTATTCAGCATGCACGACGGCGGCTGTCATTTGCCTTGTCTTGACCTTCGTCCTCTCTTTCATTGAAGATTTCTCGACAGCCGCCCCGGCTCTGGCAATGTTCTTTATTTTTCTCGCAGTTGGCGTTCGCGGCTATCGCCATTTCCGAGGCTTTTCCTTCACGCTCGGTATTTTCGCGGCGGTTACGCTGGCGATGACCTTCCCCCAATTCTTTGTAAATTGGGGGAGCTTTGAACTGAAAACGCTGATCGTTCCGCTTCTTCAAATCATCATGTTCGGCATGGGGACCGCGATGAGCCTCAGCGATTTCTCTGGAGTCGTCAAAATGCCGAAAGGCGTTTTGGTTGGACTTTTATGCCAGTTCACCATCATGCCGCTTGTCGGGTATTCTCTGGCGAAAGGAATGAACTTTCCGGCGGAGATCGCGGCGGGCGTCGTTTTGGTCGGCTCATCACCAAGCGGCCTCGCTTCAAATGTTATGGCCTATATTGCCAGAGCAAATTTGGCGCTCTCCGTTACCCTGACCGCCGTCGCGACCATGCTGGCGCCTTTGATGACGCCCCTGCTTATGAAATGGCTCGCAGGCGCTTTCGTCCCGGTAGACTTTTGGGGAATGATGTGGAGCATTACCAAAATTGTGATTATCCCCGTGGTTGCCGGTTTGATCGTCAATCGAATTTTTCGCCAACATGTGCAGTTTCTCAATAGAATCATGCCCATGGTTTCCATGGCGGGAATTGGTTTTATCATCATGATTATCACAGCAGCGGGGCGGGACAGTTTGCTGGAAATTGGCGCACTGCTTGTGCTGGCTTGTTTAATCCACAATCTGGCGGGTTATCTCCTCGGATATTGGGGATGCCGCCTAACAGGCATGGATGAGCAAACCTGCCGCACTGTTGCGCTTGAGGTCGGGCTGCAAAACGGCGGGCTCGCTTCGGGCATCGCATTGACAATGGGCAAAGTCGCCACCGTTGGTTTGGCTCCGGCGGTTTTCGGGCCATTGATGAATATCACCGGTTCGTCGCTCGCTGCTCGGTGGCGTGAAAAAACTGGATCTTCTGAGGTGAAAACGGATCTGGTCGGTTAAAATGCGTAGGCTTTCAAGCAAGGTTTTGGGTGGCTCTGGATAAGCGAATGAACGGCAAATAAGTTCATTTTTGTCCGCTCGTTCTTAATACGCCTACAGTGAGATATTCAAAAATCACAGCGGCGCGGATGTGCGCGCCGCTGTTTCCGGAAGAGGCGTTTATAATCAGACTCTTTTCCAACGCCCCGGCGTCCAATACCAGCCGAAGCGGTTGTTTTTCCAATGACCCGGCACATAGACAAAGCCTTTTCTATGCTTGATCCAGCGACCCTTTTTCCAGACATGTTTTTTGCCGTTCCAATGCCAGTATCCGGCGGCCCAGACGGCGTTTTTGTGGGGGCGCTTCACTTTAACAACAGTAACGCTTTTAGCTTTGGGCGGAGCGATTCTAACGTAAACTCGCTTTGCCGCTTCGCTGGATTCGGCAAAAGTTAAACTGGTAACGAACAGCCCGGCGGCGAGTATTCCTTTTAAAGATTTCATTGTCTTTCTCCTTCGAATAAATATCGTTTTGATTGGCAGTTGTATAAATCAGAATTGCCCAAGCTTTTTTCAATGTCTGTGCCAGACTTAAAAATGAAATTTCGAAATCGATGAAAAACAAGAGGTTGGGAAAATTCCGAGGAGAACTGAACAATGCGATCTGTACCCGATCGTACAAGCCGTCGTCCGACCAAGTGCGCCCATAAACGAAAAGCCCTTGTCAACTTCCTTTCGTCGACAGGGGCTTTTTCGCGAATGAGTTTGTAGATTTTTTTACTTTCCGAGAGGGAATTGCAGACCAAACAAGACGCGAAAACCATTGTTCTTCAAGGAAAATGAATCATCATCGCTTGCATTGATATTTTTCAAGCCGACGTTGAAACGCCCTTCAAGAAAAAAATTGGCGTTTGTCGCTTTTAGCGTAATTCCCGCGCCGACCGTTGCGCCAAAATCGAATCCGCTCAATTCGTCTCCAGCATCGACTGTTTCCGCCCTTGAATTGTGCTTCAATGAAATCGGGATCGCGAAGCTTGGGCCGGCTAAGAGAAAGACGGGCTCCTTTTCTGAAAACAGGTTGTATTTCAACATCGCCGGCGTTTCGAAATAGTCATAATTTTTAGTGAATCGCTGGTCGGGCTGCGTTTCATTTGAAGGATCGGTAAAATCAAAAATAGCGCCTTTACGAACGAACATTGGCTCCAGTCGCAATTCCAAATCGCCGAAGAGTTTGAAATCAACAAGCGCGCCGAAAGCAAATCGGGACGATTGACTGTGCGACGTCCCCGCGAGGCCAGGCGATCTGGAAAGATTTGTGAAATTGAAGCCCGCAAAAAGTCCAAAAGCTTCTTGAGCCAGTGCGGGCGCGGTCAAGAAACAGCAAAACACTAAAATTACACTCAGTTTAATTTGCTTCATTTTGGTTCTCTCCATCATACTATGAAACGACTTGAATAAATGCCTGAAAAAACTAATGTTACGCAGCCAATGTAGAAAATGGAGTGCAAGGCTTGCCTTGCTATTCCGCCATGTTTTTTCCTAAACTTTTTCGTTAAATTTCTGAATGCGCCGCTCCTTGCTAGCCGAAACTGAAAAGCAAGCTTTGCACTCCTTACGTTTGCGGCGCGTGTAACATCAGTGAAATAAAAGAAAGATTCACTAAAAACGTCAGGGTAGAACAATTTCCACAGCCTAAAAGTTCCACCAGAAAGATGGATGATTTTTGAAAAAACGAAAGCGGAATTGATCGTATCGTGAATTAATCTAATGAAACTTCTCTTTGATTTGGCCGTTGGAGCTTTAGTTTACAGCCCCCTATTTTGTATCGCTTTCAATTCGCAGTCCGCATTAAAAGTTTAAACTTGCTAAATATAAATTACTGAATCTTTTTTCCGATTAATGTTGTCTGGCATATTATGAAGAGCGTCCTCTTTGAGGGCATACAGGAAATCCATCGGCTTCTCATCCTGAAAGAATCTTTGTTAGCGACCAGCAAAAATGGCGCTCAAAATTCAAGGATCGGGTTAAAAAAGATGCTTCCAGCATGACATTTAAGGGTTTCCTCAACGCTCTACTTACAGGAAATTACATTCCAGCCTTATCAAAATCTTTGCGGAGCGACTTATGGGCTACAGGAAAGCGATTTACCCAGCCGTTTTCTCCTTTCTCCTTACTCTCGCGTTTTTTTCATGTTCAATTGATGAACAGAAAGAAGTTGTACTCATGAAAATCCGCTCTCTCACGCCTTTGGAAAACAATGAATCTGTTGCGGTCATCCTTGAACAGGCGCAGGGCCAAGGCTTTCTAACGCTTGTTGTCGACAGAACTCAGGCGCTTTCCATTTACATGGGCCAACAGCGTATGGAACACGAACGCCCTCTCACGCATGATTTGATGGCGTCGCTTTTAACCTCCGTGGACGCCGACATTCGCCGAGTTGTTATTTCTGACCTCAATGCGCACACGTATTTTGCCGAAATCCAGCTCAAAAGCCAAAAAGATGAGCTTAAAATCGACGCCAGACCCAGCGACGCAATCGCATTGGCGCTTCGATTGAACACACCCATTTTTGCGAACCAGAGCCTGCTTGAAGAATTGCCGAACGTCGATGATTCAGAAAATCTGATTTCACAAGTCCGCATCAATTCGTGGGGATTTACAGTTCAAGAAGTTTCCGGGGCGCTCAAAAATCATTTCCAAGGTTACACCGGCGTTCTGGTCTCGAAAACGCAAAACGACTCTCCGGCTTCGATGGGCGGGATGCTTCCCGGCGACCTAATACTTTCAGTTGACGGGGAAATGGTGACTTCGCTGCGAAGGTTCAGCGAAATTATGGCTGGAAGGCAGGGCGTAAATCAATTGGAAATCGAGTTTTTACGCGATCAAAACACACAGAAAGCTCTGCTCACGCGCTCAAGTTGACCCCCCATAACTCAAGACTTCAATAACCGCTTGAAGGCTATTTAAACTCTGTAATCGCAATGTCCAGGTAGCGGGTTTCTCCCGGCGAGTTCTTCCATTGCACCAAAATCGGGCTTTGGTAAGTGCCGTGAATCAGTTGTCCCGGATCGCCGTTTTGGCTGGTTACGAAAAGATTGATGCTTCTTTTCATTCTAAGAAAACGCGACGCAGGCAGAGCAATGAACTTAGCCAGAATTTTTTCAACAACCGAATCGCTGACCTTGAAGGCGTCCATGATTTCATTGAAAATATGGACAAAGTCATACTTGGCGTAGTTCATGGTCTTGGATGGGATTGTTCGTGGATCCTTCAACATGCTCCTCCCCTGTTCCGCCATGAATTTGATCGGGTTCTTGAGTACTTCTGTGAGATCATGACGCATAAGAAGCGTTTCGTACTCGTTTACCGTGACGCCGGCGTTTTTTTCTTCCGGAGAAAGGGAAATTTGAACATAGCCCTTATTCACGCCCAGCTTATGCAAAAGCTCGTTAATCTCTTCTTTAATTCCCAAGCCGTCGTCTCGTAAATTCACGGAATCGACGCGATGCTTCGACATTGGGACGGCGACTCGCTTGCGATGCACGACCACTTCTTCGTTGTAACCAAGTACGCTGGTTTTTCGAGAGCGCGTTTGATCTTCATAAACGCCGTCCAGATCGATGAAATAAACCGGCACTTCAGGCTGGTTTTGGTAGGTGACCGCATTATTGAGCCCGGAACCGATAAAGATAAGATGTGAATCGCCATTGCGAGGTTCGCAGACTTTTTGTTCTTCGGTAAGCTCGTTTCTCAATTCCATCTGATCATGCCGGTAGTCTGCGTCGGCGGGGAAAAGCTTGCGAAAAGCGCCAATAAACGGATCGACGTGATCTTTGTCGTGGTTTAAACGAGCGCAAAAACTCTGTTCAAGATAGCCCGCCGTGGTATGGAATGAGCAATAGAATGATTTTTTGTATTGATTGAGAAAGTCGCCGAATTGCCGTCCGATTCTATTCTTAACATCTATAATGTCAAATCGTTGTGATGGCTTAAGTTCGAGCGAAAGTTCAGTTGGATGGGCAGCCATAATTACTCCAGGTTAGTCCGAAACGATTTAGGGGTCGTTTACGGGCGTGGAAAATAGGGTTTCAATGCTGAAATGTCAAGGCGATATTCCTGAGGCGGAATCAGGCGAAAAAGCAGCCTTACCACAAACGTGTTTTTTCTATGAATTTTTATTTCTCTTCTATATCTTCATCCGCGTCGCATTGCAAAATTTTCCATCGATAGGCTCGGGATTGAATGTGAAAAGCTCCTTGTTCTCTGCATTACTTCTTGTTCTCCTGTTAGGCGAAACCGAAATCTCGGCGGAGCAGAAGTATTGGGTTTTCCTCGCGGATAAAGGCGTTGTAAAGCTGGAAAAATCTTCCCGCCGTTTTGCTGAAATTGAAGCGCGATTGTCGCACAAAGCGATAGACCGACGAAAAAAAACACTAGGCGCACAAAATATTTTCGACCTTCGCGACGCACCGCTAAATCAAAGGTATGTGAAGCAACTTGAAAATGACGGCGTTAAGGCGCTCAGAGAATCACGCTGGCTAAACGCATTCAGTACATTTTTGTCCCAAGAACAAGTTGTACGCATCTCCAAACTCCCCTTTGTAAAAAAAATCCAACCTGTCAGAAAACTTGCCCCGCCCGACCCGGTTCATTTTGAAAATCCTTTACCTTTTTTCCCAAAAACGCCCTTTCAAACCCGGCTTGATTATGGAGACGCGTTTACCCAAATTGCTCAAATCAACGTCCATTTTTTGCACGATGCAGGGATTATTGGCCAAGGCGTTCTCATCGGCATGCTCGACACCGGCTTTGATTACAGCGACCATGAAGCCTTTCAAGAACTTCAAGTCCTGGACGAATATGATTTCATCAACATGGATGAAGTCACTGCAAACCAGGAAGGCGATGTTACGAGCCAAATCAGTCATGGTACGCGTGTGCTATCGGCAATTGGCGCCTATGCTCCCGGGCAACTGATCGGGCCGGCTTACGGGTCTCAATTCTTACTTGCGAAAACGGAGGACATTACGAGTGAAACGCCGATTGAAGAAGACAACTGGGCTGCGGCAATAGAATGGATGGAATTGCAAGGCGCCGACGTCATTTCCAGCTCGCTTGGCTATAGCGTTTTTGATGATCCGGCGGACAACTACTCGCTGGCCGATCTCGACGGCAAGACGACTATTGTTTCACAGGCGGCGCAGATCGCGACGGAAAAGGGCATGGTCGTCGTCAATAGTGCGGGAAATAGAGGCAACTCGGCGACGTGGTCGAAAATTATTGCGCCCGCTGATGCAAAGGATATTCTTGCCGCGGGCGGATTGATCGATTCAGGCGCACGCGTTTCTTTCAGCTCGTTTGGGCCTACGGCAGACGGTCGAATTAAGCCGGATGTGATGGCAATGGCGGCAGGCGTCAAGACGGCTGCGCCCGGCCCAGGCAACGTTTATCAAAACAGTAGCGGAACATCCATGTCCTGCCCTTTGGTTGCCGGCGTTGCGGCGCAGATTCTCTCAGCGCACCCTGACCTGACGCCGCTCCAGGTAAATGAAGCAATCCGCATGACGGCGAGTCAGGCCGCGACCCCAGACACCGTTTTAGGCTACGGCACGCTCGACGCCGCAGCTGCGATAACATATTGGGGGCCGGCATTCAGTAACCAACCTGCATTCGAAAGGCTGAATGCGTCTGAAGTGCAAACGTCGGTGCATTGTCTGGCAAAAACAGAAATCCAATCGGCGACTTTTTTTTGGCGACGACCTAGAGAAGGCGCATTTTCTGAAACGCCAATGACGCTCCTGGATTCTACTTCGCTTGAAAGCGCTCCTTTCGCACTTAAAAGCGGGGAATCGGCTGAAGTGTATTTCAGTGTCCGGCTTCAAAACGATGACAGAATTTACACCTACCCAAAGCTCGCTCCCGAGCAGCTTTTTCGAATCGACGCCGACGGCATTGTTGCAAGCATTTTGAATTCAGACGACGGGGATGAATTATTTTCTCTATTGCCAAGTTATCCCAATCCTGTGGTTCGCTCACAAAATGCAACGCCGCGCGTAACTCTGCTCCTTCAAGAAACCGCCGTCGTTTCGTTGAGCATACACAATTTGCTTGGGCAGGAAATCACCACGATCTTAGACCAGGTACAGCTTAGGGCAGGTTCACGCACCCAACCCTGGAATGCGGGAACCGCTTCAGTACAGCATTTAACGCCGGGCGTATATTTTTTTCGCGCCGTTTTTGAGACAAATAACAAACGCGTTATCAAATACAGGAAATTCATGATTTTGGATTAATGGAGGGGCGTTGGCACAACCGAAAATTGGACTGGCCTTAGGCGGCGGCGGGGCAAGAGGCCTTGCACATATTGGCGTTCTCAAAGCATTCGAACAAAACGCGATCCCGATACACTGCATTTCAGGTACGAGCATTGGCGCGCTTGTCGGCGGCGCTTACGCATTCGCCCCGGATTCGGAGCAAGTAAAAAAGCGCATCTATGAGTTAATCTCCAGCGAAATATATGACAATAGCGGCCTGGATTTGTTTGCAAAAGGCGAGCCTGCCGAAAACTTTTTCGGGCAGGTCGCCAAGTACGTTCGGCAGCGCGTTGTGATAAATTTGGCGCATCGGCGCAATTCGCTCGTTAGCGGACGAAGATTGGAAAGCGTCGTCGATTTCTTACTTCCTGACCAAAACATCGAGAGCGCCCAAATGCCGCTTGCGGTCGTTGCAACGGACCTGAACCGTGGTGAAGATGTCGTTTTTACTGCCGGCAGCTTGCGAAAGGCCGCGCTTGCCAGTTCATCCATTCCCGGCTTCTTACCGCCTCTTAAATATAACGGCTACGTGCTGACTGACGGAGTCGTAACCAACCCCGTGCCTGTGCAAGCCGCCTTTGACTTGGGCGCCGAAATCGTTGTTGCCGTCGACGTGAGCCAGGAATTGGACAGGATCGGTGAGGAATTGAGCATCATCGACGTTATGTTTCGCGGCAATGCAATTACGTCTCGCAGCTTGCGTGAAATGCACCTGCAGCGCGCGAATTTTGTTTTACGCCCTGAAGTTGGCCAAACGCATTGGGCGGATTTTGGCGAATTTGATGC
Source organism: uncultured Deferribacteres bacterium (assembly GCA_964014485.1). Classification (GTDB taxonomy): domain Bacteria; phylum Zhuqueibacterota; class Zhuqueibacteria; order Zhuqueibacterales; family Geothermadaptataceae; genus CAXHAT01. Next base: position 28,722 of record CAXHAT010000024.1, on the reverse strand, counting down.
GTTAATCCAAACCGGCGAAGTCGCCGCCCTGGAACAGATGGGCGCAATTTCGTCTTCGATAAAAAATCATGGTTCGCTTTGGCATAAAATGTTAGGTTGGGTTAGTTCACGCGAACCTAAAAATGGGGAAGGAAATTAAATTTGAACAGAACTTGATTGAATTGGTCGAGATTTAAACACAGGAGGAGAAATGGCGAAATTGACCGGGAATGAGATACAAAGCGCGTTAAAAGGCGTTTCAGGTTGGGAATTGGACGGTGATGCTATTCAAAAGAATTATTCGTTCCCCGGCTTTATGGACGCCATTGGTTTCATCAATCAAATCGCGGAACTTGCCGAGAAACACAATCACCACCCCGAACTTTTCAATGTTTATAACCGCGTGACAGTGCGCTATACCACGCATGATGCAGGCGGGCTCACTAAAAAAGATTTTGCAATTGCGACCGAGATCGATCAATTGTTGGCTTAATTGACAATTCAGGTCTTTCGTTTGTTTTGGCTTAAGTATTGCTTACGATTCCAAACATCTTGCATAAATGTAACTTGTTTTTTGCAGGAATCTCTACGCTGGGGCTTTTATCGCGAGTAATATTAAGCAGAAATAAAGAAACGTTGGTCACTGCATTTTTTGTGCTCAATTCTTTTGCAGGGCAAAACAACGTTAAAACTCGATGCTCAAACGGTTTTATTTTCTTGCATCTGGGTTCAGGGGAAAACATATTGAAAATTGTTCTGCTTAAAGTGCAAGCATGATATTTTCAGGTTTACAAGGACGATATAAAGAACCAGGACGCGACAGCTTTGAATTGCATCTGTGTAAGGATCAGGGATTATGTTTAAACGACCAAAGGGGATTCAGGGAGCGCAGCCGTGGACATTTCAAACTTTATGCGTGCGGATTTGGTATTTCTTGATGTAGATGCGCACGACAAAAACCAGGTGTTTAGCCATATTGTCGAGGGGATGGTGGAGTGCCATGTCATCGAAGAGCCCGACGCCTTTCTAGGGGAGATACTAGATCGGGAACTTCAATCGCCTACTTGTATAGGCCGGGGGATTGCTCTGCCGCACACGCGAACCATTTTTGTCGACCAGCCCGTGATAGCCTTTGCTCGCACAAAAGAAGCCGTCTCTTTCAGTTCAAAATCCAAAGACGCCGTGAAGTTGGTTTTCTTGATGGGCACGCCTAAAAATGATCCCAACACCTACCTTCAAATCCTCGGAAATCTTTGCAGGCTATTGCGCGAAGACGCCTTCCGCGACGAATTGAAAGAAGCCGATTCTCCCGGAAAAATCCTGGCGTTGTTTGCAAAAGAAAAAATGAATTGACTGAAGCAGCCTTAAATGCCGGGTAAAAAAAACGCCAATCTACGCGTTGCCATAATCACCCTTTCTACTCGGGTTGCGAAAGGCGAACGTAAAGATTTGGGCGGCGACGCCGTTGCGAACTCAGTCCAAAAATCGGGGATGTCCATCTGTGATCGCAAGGTCATCGCTGACAAAAAACAAGAACTCACCGACTATCTTTCCGAAGTCTGTCGTCTCCAAAAAGCGGATATTATTCTCACCACCGGCGGCACCGGACTCTCCAAATCAGACGTCACTCCGGAAGCTACGATTCAAATTATTGAAAAGCGCCTTGCAGGGTTAGAATTTGCGATGTTTCAGTTTGGGCTAAAACAAACGCCGTACGCGGCATTATCTCGCGCGATTGCCGGAACTTGCAAAAATACGGTTATCGTCAATCTGCCGGGCAATCCAAGAGGCGCGACTGAAAACCTTTCAGCGATTATCGACGTCCTGCCTCATGCGGTCAAGGTTCTCCAGTCGGAGCAAGTGGCCGACAAAGAACACACGCCCCCCACCAGCTCGGCTTCATAATTATCTGAACTCTCACCAACCCGCTTCTACTGCGAGGCGTTCAATAAAAACAAAACTCGACGGCAAATCAGCTTGAAACAGGCGCTGGTTCGCTTTTGTAAACTTCAAAGTCTATCTGATCAACCCGAAGCATTTGAAAGCCTACAATGGCTATAAGCTGGAAGTAAACGATTTGGGCGACAGATTGAAGGTGCCGTAATTCAAAAGCCGCAAGCAGGATCGACATCGCAATGTGAATAGTGACCGCGATGCTGGTAAAGACCATTTGCTTCGCAACGAGCCTTATTTCCTCTTTCCGCGTTCCGTCCGCTTGATAGGGGTCCTGTTTCTTGCCATACATTTTCCAAAACAACATCCCGGCAAAAAGGAGATTGACGATTGTAACGCCGGCGATATTAGCATATCCGCCAAACCAGGGATAATCAAATTGCCTCATATAGATCACAAGCGCTACAAACAGCGCATAGATAATTACCGCCGCACCGATTAAGGCCGGGGAAATAAAATCAAACAAGCGGCGAGGCTGCAGCAATGCTTTTCGGGTTGTTTGTGAATTCGCTTCTCTCATACGCTTGAAGTGTGAGAAAGCGCCAATTTCCATCAGTATCATCGGGAAAACTTGTACAAAGAACCACACGGCTACTAACGCCTGATCCCATCGCTCAGTATTCGCTGCGCTTAAATCGGGCGAGTAGACGATTAATCCAACCACGATCATCATTCCCGCCGCAAGAATCAATAAGTTGAACGCCCAGAACATCTTTACTTTCATCTGATAGACTTCAATCGATTGCGTATAAAGATTGGGGAATTGCGCAGGGGGGTAGTTTTTTAGAACGTAATTGATTCGGTTCCTGACCTTTCTTGGCAAATAAAAGGAAAGGGTAAAAATTTGAGTGAGAAACAATGAAATAAACAATATGTTGGTTCGCATTTTCATTCTCCTGATTAAACACGATTATTCATAACATTTCCGAAGGCGATCCGAATTTCCGAATCTGTAACCCCCGCTTCTCGAAACGCTTTGACGACTTTGCTAAGTTTCGAAGTGACCCATTCATTAAGATCAACTTCGCAGTTCTCCATAGCGTCCGGATGGACGACGGTTCCTCGATACCCCCTGGATTGGATGATGGAATCGCGCACTAATAGACGATAGGCTTTTGCCACGGTATTGTGGTTAAGCCCCAGGTCGTTCGCGAGCTGTCGGACGGACGGCAAGGGAGTTCCCGGGCTTAGGTCGCCGTCGAGAACCGCCTTTTTAACCTGCTCGATCAACTGCGCAAACAGCGGCTCTGAACCGTTCACGTCAATGGTTATTTCCATAGAAATTTTCCTCAATGATTATTGGGCGACAAGACTGAGTAGGATTTTTCTTTTGTTTTCTGATTGTAGACGATAAGCAAAAGCAGATCATTGCCAAGGGTCAACCCAAACCGCATCGCGTTTCCATCTTGGCGAAAGCTTTCATCGGCGACGCCGTATTTCAAAACCAGTTCGTCCGCTTCATGTCTTGTGACCCCTTGCAGGCAATTGATGACGCCGCGATTCTTTTGCATTTGTATGATGGAATCATGTTCAAGCACATAATAGGCTTGGGCGACAGCCTCACGGTCTATCTCTAAATCATTCGCAAGCTGACGGACGGAAGGCAAAGGAGAGCCCGGATAAAGCTCGCCGCCAAAAACGCCTTCCTTAATTTGCCGGACCAATTGCATTGTCGGCAAGGTTGATTCGTTTGTGTTAATGATAATCTTCATAAGGATTCTCTTTGTACCACTTGAACTGATAGTACAAGAATACTACAAAGATTGCAAGAAAAAGTTACATCTTTTGAAAAATAATTCTCGTCTTCCGGTCATTTTATCAAAACGCTTTAGCCTGAACGGGTTGCATTTTAGATGTACGACGCGTATATAGGTTGCCCATTTTTTGAGAATCAAATCAAATCTATAAAGAACGCGAGGAGTGGTTTATGAGGAGGTCAAGGATATTAAGTACGGCGCGTTACGTGCCTGAAAGAGTCGTCACAAATGAGGAAATGTCGACGCTCGTTCCTACTTCCGATGAGTGGATTCAGGAGAGATCCGGCATAAAGCAAAGACACTTTGTCGACCCCGCTGGCGGAGAGATCGGCGTTTCAGACCTTGGCTATGAAGCCGCGAAACTTGCATTGAAAAAGGCGGAGCTTTCCCCCGAAGACATTGACTTGATCGTTTTTGCGACCTTAAGCCCGGATTACATGTTTCCCGGCTCAGGCGTTCTTGTGCAGGACAAGCTCGGCATACCAGGCGTCCCCGCACTGGACGTTCGAAATCAATGCAGCGGCTTCATCTACTCTCTCTCCGTGGCAGATCAGTTCATTAAAACCGGCATGTATGACAATGTTTTGGTCATTGGCGCTGAGATTCATTCAACTGGATTGGAATACAACGAGGAAGGTCGTCATATCACCGTTCTTTTTGGCGACGGAGCCGGGGCCGCAGTGCTTGGCCCTTCCAAAGACGAGAACCGGGGCGTGCTTTCTACTCACTTGCACGCCGACGGCAAATATGCTCTCGAATTATGCACGATTAATCCGGGAAGCCGTCATGTGCCGCATCGTATGTATGACGGCATTCTGGATGATCGAACATGCTACCCGCACATGAATGGGCGCGAGGTCTTCAAAAACGCTGTGACCAGATTTCCTCAGGTTATAAAAGAAGCGTTGGCGACAAACAACCTTACTGTTGAAGATATCAAATTGCTTATTCCACATCAGGCTAACTTACGAATCGCCGAAGCGGTCGCTCATCGCTTGCGCTTGAGGCCGGATCAAATGTACAATAACATACAACGTTACGGGAACACAACGGCAGCGTCTATCCCGATCGCCCTTGACGAAGCTGTTGAAAAAGGCAAACTCAAGTCAAACGATATTCTTGTTCTCGCTGCATTTGGCTCAGGGTTCACATGGGCTTCTGCGGCGATTCGCTGGTAGTTTTTTAGGCAGTTAGTCTTCAAGGCCTTTAGTCGAAAACGAATGCTATATACAGAATCATTCCGCCCGATAGCTGTAAAACCTAATAGTCTACAGCCTAAGGCCGATGCCCCTAACCCAGATAACATTTGACATGCAAAGGCCTATTTTATACATTTGCTTCATATTTGTCGCCGCCGCATGTAACTACTCAGATCGAATTCAAAAACTCTAGCACGGTTGAGATGAAATTTAAACATCCCGCCTGTCTGCTCTCCGCTTTTCTTTTTGTTTGTTCTCACACCCTATTTGCACAAACTTCCGACAACGTCCACCCGTTACTAAAACCGCTTGTCGATGACGACACCAAGTTCACCACCATCGGCAGCATTGGGATGACGGTTTCAAATTTCGGCACTATAGGCGACGGCTTCGCAACGCAGACGCCCAACGACCAGCCTTCATGCGAATACCCGCGAGGTTCCGGCATCGAGCACATGTTCGTCGGCGGGCTCTGGGTGGGCGGCAAGCGCGACGACGGGTCAATTTTTGTCACCACTGGCGCACGCGACATCCCCTCTCTGCGTGACGTTGCCGCAGGTTTTGAGTTTACCAATACCGACGACCCAGCCGACGTTGTTCGTGAGCGCTCCAGCTTGCTCGAAAGTCCGTTCTTCGATCCGCAAGCAATTAGTCATCAAGATTTTATCGCTGACTTTACTGATACCAACACGGTCGTTCCCGGCACCACCATTCGGATCCCGCAGCACACGCCGATGGGCCTTGAGGTGCACCTCGAAACCTACGCCTGGAATTTTCCTTTCGCCGACGCTTTTGTGATCTTAAACTACACAATTAAAAATGTCAGCGGCCAACGCTATAACGACGTCTTCGTTTCACTTTGGGCTGACCTGGTTGTACGAAACACCAACATCACGCCGCCGCGCGTGGGCGCGCCATTCTATCAGCATGTTGGCAACGGCTATATCGACTCGTTGCGCATGGCTTACGCCTACGATTTTGACGGCGATCCGGGATTTACCGACAACGGGCTTTACGCAGCTTTCAAAATATTGGGCGCCACCCCACAGGCAAACGATACGCAATACACCGTCAACGGGCTTTACAACGCCTGGCTTTTTCGCGACACCAGCGATCCTGTACTGTTCTCCCCGCAAACGGATATTGACAACTATCAGAAACAGGAAATTCGCCTTGATCCTCTCTTGATAGAAACCACCATTACCGGCAATCCCGGGAACTTTATGACCTTGATGACGACCGGCCCGTTCGAATTCCTGGACGCCGATTCGTCAATCAACGTCAATTTTGCCGTTATATGCGGCGGGAAAGGCGGGGTTGATCCGAACAACTCCGACACGGAAGAGAATCGAAGTATTTTGTTGGCCAACGCTGACTGGGCCCAGACCGCTTACGACGGCGAAGATCGTAACGGCAACAACCAACTCGATCCTGGCGAAGACATCGACCGTGACGGCCAGATTGACCGTTACGTCCTGCCGACGCCGCCGACCACGCCGCGCATCAAAGTTGTTCCGGAAGACCGCAAGGTGACGGTTTATTGGGATCGCTCAGCTGAAGAGTCGATTGATTTCATCAGTGGAGAAATGGACTTTGAAGGCTATCGGCTGTTCCGCTCGAAGTTGGGAGAAGATTTACCGGGAAAAGACTTGCTCTCTTCGCTATCTATGATCGCTGAATTTGATATGGTTAACGAAATCGGTTTTGATACCGGGCTGGATTTTGTTGAGTTGGATGAGCCGGTCACTTTCGACGAGACCTTTACCAATCCTGCCACTGGCGAGACCGAGACTATTTTTTATTATTATAAATTTGAAAACGAAAATCTTCTGAACGGCTGGCAATACGCCTATTCCGTCTCCGCATTTGACAGGGGCGATCCGACGATCAACCTTGGCAGCCTTGAAAGCAGTCGGCTTTCAAATGTCGTGCGCGTTTTTCCAGGCTCACCGAGTCAAGAAGCTCAGATGGCGCAGGAGCCGGAAAAAGAAATGGAGATCGGCGTTTATCCGAATCCATATCGAGCAGGCGGCGCCTGGGACGGCAATCTTGAGCGTGACCGGAAAATGTATTTTTACAACCTTCCGGCCAACGCTGAAGTGCGAATCTACACTCTAGCGGGCGACCTTGTGGACTCATTTGAGCATCGCGGTGCGAGCTATTCCGGCGAAGGCGTCCAATGGTTTGAAAAATTCTCTCGCGGAAATCGTGTTTTTGCGGGCGGCGAACACGCTTGGGATTTGGTGACGGAAAGTGATCAGGCTCTTGCATCCGGACTTTATATTTACACTGTCGAGAATCTTGACACCGGCAAAATGCAGCGCGGCAAATTTATGGTCATAAAATAGGGGTTATACTAAAACGCTAAAAACCCATCATTCCATTCATCCATTTAATCTCTCATTTGAGGAGGAACGCTCATGCAGAAAAGGTTACGAATCCTTCTAACCTGTCTCGCGGCTTTTGCTGCAAGCCATCTTTCAGCGCAAGACCACCTACTGATCACTGAGTTCGTTGTAACGCCGACGGCGGGCGAATTCATTGAAATTTACAACCCGACCGATCAAACGATTGATCTCTCCAATTACTATGTGACGGACGCCACATTTGCCGGCGGCGACACTTATTATTACAATACTGTTCTCGGCGATGGCGGCGGCGGCGGTTTCAATGATTTTAACGCGCGCTTTCCTGATGGCGCCAGCATCGCTCCAGGAGAATTTCAAACCATTTCTCTCCCCGGCAGCGACGACTTCATGTCGGAGTACGGTATCTTGCCAACTTACGAATTATATGAAGACGGCGACGCAGCCGACGACGTACCGGACATGCGAGACGCCACTGAGGGCAGCATCGCCGGGCCCGATAATAGTCCTGACCGTCTAAGCAGCTTTTCGACTGAAGAAGTACTGATTCTCTATTATTGGGACGGCAACAGCGACCTGGTTCAAGACGTCGATTACGTCGTTTGGGGTGATAAGTCAGAAGCTGTGGACAAAACCGGTGTAAGCGTCGACGGCCCGGATGACGGCGAAGAAGCTTCGACCTACGCTGACGACACTTCAATTGCGGATCAAACTGTCGTCGATACCGAAAATGACGGCGACGGCGGGCCGCATGACTTTGGGAATTCAGCGCAACGCAAACTTGAAGTTGAAGACTTGGAGGAATGGAGCGGCGGCAATGGCATTACAGGCCATAACGAAACCAGCGAAAACACCTCTTGGAAAGGCGGTATTTGGAGCATAAACGAACCGCCGACTCCAGGCAGACGAGCACTCACGCCTTACGCTCCGGCTGACAGCCTGACAATCGCCGACGTGCAATTTGTTCGCGCCGCAGACATTGGCCCGAACGCTGAAGACGACTCTCCCTTCACCGGCGATACGCTGGAAGTCACCGGCGTGATGATGCAAGGCGCGCGTGATATTTTTCTCGGTTCCCGCTGGGGCGGATTTATTCAGGACTTGCGCGGCGGACCCTGGAGCGGCTTTTTTATCATTCAAAATGACACCTCCGGCGACGGCGTGGAAGGAACGCTGATTACAGCGGCGGAGCCCGGTGATTTGATCCGCGCCAAAGGCGTGATGTCGGAATTTCCCATTGGGCCGATGACCCCAAGCATCTCGCAATTTGCCCTCATTACCAGCCCGGTCACGCCGATTGAGTTCATTGAATTTGGCGTGGGTCTGCCAGACACGATCCTGCTAACGCCCGGCGATCTTGGTTCAGACGCGGGCGGCAATGGCGCTGATCCGCAGCTTTCCGAACGCTGGGAGAGTACGCTTGTCCGCTTCGAAGGCCTGACTGTGTTAGCGAACGGGCTGCCGGGCAACACCCTCTCCGCCTCTGACGAAAGCGGCACGATTATCCTCGATGATTATTTTAATGCCGTCAGCACTACTGTCACGAACAACGCGGGTGTTTGGCCTGGCTTGCCTCCCGGAACGCAAATTAACGTTGTCGGTTTTGTTCGCGGCGGTTCTTCGCAGGGTTTTGTTACGATTAATCCTCGAAGCCTCGATGATATTGAAATAGCTTCAGCGCCTCCGGAAATCAGTAACATCTCACGCGACCCCGTCGTGCCCACTTCAGCGGATGCAGTGACCATTTCCGCAACGATCACTGATGCACAAACAGCGGTTGCCAGTGCAAATTTGCAATACCGCGTTGACGGCGGCGCTTTCACGAGCATGGCAATGACAGATGACGGCGGCGGCAGTTGGTCGAGCAGCATTCCCGCGCAAACAGACGGCGCTTTCATCGAATTCTTCCTTGAAGCGGCAGATGATCAAGGCGACGCCACGACTGCGCCTGGCGATACGAGCATGGCAAAATTTTTCTATTTTGTTCGTGACGGCGGCTTGACAATCAAAGACGTTCAGTTTGTTCCGAATCCCACAGCCAGCGACGCATCAAGTTTTGCGAACCTGGAAGTGACGGTTACGGGTATCGTCACCACGGATACGACGGACTTTTCGTTCTACTGGATTCAGGACGGAACCGATCCCTGGAGCGGCGTCTGGATCAATGACAATGTGAATCAGGTTGTTCCGGGAGATGAAGTAACCGTGACGGGAACCGTGCAGGAAAACTTTGGCGCGACAAGAATCAATGCGACGAACGTTGTCGTTAACAGCTCCGGCAACCCTGTTCCCGAGCCTGTCATCGTTCAAACCGGCGATATCAGAACCGGCGGCTCGATGGCGGAAGCGTACGAAGGCATGTTGATTCAAACAGCCGCAGTCACCGTTTCGAATCCGTTCGCAGACGGCGGCAGCAATTTCGGCGAATTTGTCATCGACGACGGTTCCGGCGGCGTTCGCGTTGACGATCTTGGCAACTTCCGAGGCAATTTGGATACGCTGTTTACGCAAGATCAAAATCTCATGTTTGTACGTGGCGTTCATCACTATTCTTTTAACCAGCACAAAATCGAACCGAGAAACGACATGGACATTGGCTTTGATACTGCGGTTGGTGATGATATTTTGCCCGAAACGTTTGATTTGGCGCAGAACTATCCGAATCCGTTCAATCCAAGCACGAGCATTAGCTACAGCGTCGCTCAGGCAAGCAATGTCCAGATCACGATCTACAACATCATGGGACAAAGAGTACGCACGCTTATCGATAATACGAAAGCGCCCGGACGCTACACGATTCAGTGGAACGCCACGAATGACGCCGGTCTCCGCGTTTCCAGCGGCGTTTATTTTTATAAAATGATCGCCGGTGATTTTGTTCGCACCAATAAGATGCTTTTGATGAAGTAAGGAAAGATGCGCCGTCTGTTTTCGAAACGGGCGGCGTTTTTTCTTTGCAGCAATCATCTGTTTGTTAACTTTGCTGAACGGTTGATTCCGATCAACAGAGTTTGTAGATTTTCCGGCAAAAAGAACGACATGCGCAAAAGGTGTTTACATGACTGTCATCGTTGAAGAAGACGCCATTCTCAGAGCAAAGTCCGACAAGAAGAAAAACTTCCTTCCCGAGCGTACAACATCGTCAACAGGGAGAAAATTGACTGTTGAACAAGCGGAAGAAGTCGCAAGCGGCCGTTCGTTTGAATTGATTGACGGGGAGGTGGTTTATAAAATGCCGGACAGCAGACATGCAGATGTTCAAGGATTATTGTGTATTGAACTGGGCGTTTATCTTAAAAAGAATCAGATTGGACGAATTCGCCCTGAGTATATGATCCGCCCTTGGCCGGACAAACCGCTCGAAGGTCGAACGCCGGATTTGTCTGTCATTCTCAACGAAAATTTTAACCCAAAAGAGCGCTATGCTTCCCGCGCGCCCGACATTGCGATCGAGATCGTCTCCAGCAATGATTTATGGAACGACCTGTTTGACAAAACAACACTCTATCTGGAACACGGCAGCCAGGAAGTGTGGATCGTCGATCCGTTTCAACGGGGCGTGGAGGTGATCACAAAAGAAGACCGGCGCTGGGTAAAAGACGTTTTGACGAGCCCGATTCTGCCGAACTTCTCCGTAGAAATCAATCACATTTTTGACTGGCCGGAGGCTGAACCTGCAAAAAGCGGCAAATCATCATGATCAAAACTGACGAATTATTTTCGCAAGCCGCCGCGCTGCCTGCTCCCGCCAAATCCCGGCTCATTGAATTGCTGCTCGCAAGCCTTCATCCCGACCGAAAAGACGTTGATGATCTTTGGGCTGAAGAAGCGGAAAAAAGAGCCGAGAGCTTTCTGGATCGTAAAACCGCGAGAATCCCCGGGAAAAGAGCTTTTAAAAAATTTAGAACCGCAAAGTAACTCCCAATTTTTTTGTGATGTACAAATTTCCAATCTGTCTACTCGCGCTTGTGGCCTTCTTCTCCGCGTGTTCGGAAAATTTGGTTGATAACCCCAATCCAAATCAACCTCCGGAAACGTTTATCTCGGTTTTTACAGAAAACGACCTCAACCCGACCATTAGCCGACAAACGATCAATTGGTGGGGAGACGATCCGGACGGGATAGTTGTTGGCTTCATCTATACTTTTGACGCCAACGCCGCGGACGTGACCGAATGGAGCGAATCAAATCCGGTCGCCGGTTGGACGTTTACGACTGAGCGTCAAGAAACGTTCGTGCTCACGTTGTCCGGGACAGACACGACTTTTGCATTACGCGTGAAAGCAGTCGACGATGAAGGGGCGGCGGATCCGACGGCGGCGACGCAAGATTACGCCATCGTCAACTCGCGCCCGAGCGTTGAATTTGTGCTGCAGACCGACGTACCTGAAACGACGTTTACCGTCGCCAATTTTACCTGGCGCGGCAGTGATCTGGACGGCGACGACACTATCGCCAAATTCCAGTATGTTCTCGACGACACGACAAATGAATCGGCGTGGACTGACCTTGATCCCAAATCAAATTCCATCACATTAAATGCTGCGCACGGTTTGACCGAAGGCGAACACGCTTTTTACCTGCGTGCATTTGACATTGCCGGAGCGGTCAGTCAAATCGTCCGTATGCCGCGTAGTGAAAACGACGTTTGGTTTGTCAAAGAGCCCAAAAGCAAATTCCTGCTCCTGGACGATTACAACATTGCCGATAACACGGATGCATTTTACCAGGAAGCCCTGGGCGAGCTTGTCGGTGATTTCGACGCTTGGGACATTAAGAGCAACGGCGGCGCTTTGGAACCAGTCTCCACCCAAGCGTTTACACAAACGCTCCTGCTTTTCGACAGAATTTTGTGGTACGCCGACACCGACCCTAATTTGGGAAAAGCCCAAGTTTCAGTTATTGAGTTTTTGGAAGCGGGCGGCAAACTCATCATGACGACCGGCTTCAAGGAGTTTTCGTCGAACCAGGGCGATCCGCTGGCGTTTTCTCCAGTAGATAGTCTCGGAACGAAAATCAGTCGTTTGACGCGCAACCAAATCATCAATCCCGCCGAAGGATTTGCAGAGCAAGGCTACCCGGAATTGCAAATCAGCGCGGCGATTATTCCAAATGTTTTTCCGGTTGTTCCAAAGTTAAGCTCTGTTCCATTCTACCGCTTGCCGGAAGGAACGACGCGTTGGACCGGCCAGCCTGCGGTTGGCGTAATAGATGGAAAAAACACGTTTGTATTTTTCGGATTGCCGCTAGCCGCGCTTGATGCTCAAGGTACAGTTGAAGAGATTTTGGGGAGAATTTTAACGGAGATATTTTGAGATCAACAAACCAAAGAAGCGCTTAGCTTGCTATTCATACCAATTTCCATAGTTTGGTATCCACACTTGGCCTGTCATTCAGGAGGAATCTATATCGTCCAATGCTCGCGATGACATAGATTCCTCCTGAATGACAAACCCTTTTCGTTTGACCATCCCCTATTTTTGCCCCGCTCCAAACCACACGTTGTCCTGTCCCAAAATCTCCTGCAAATCACTCAACAAATTTGGATTCGGACGTACGCGATACTTTTTTGAACGGTAAGATTTGCGCGTCCCGTTCGAGCGAATTTGAAAATACAGCTCACAATCTCCTCGATGCGTGCGGATAATTCTGTCGACGCGTTCAACCAAAGTTTCATCAAGCTGGTCGGACTGGAAGCGCAGGTAAAACGCGCTGGCAAGTTGTTGCCAAGCCCCGGCGAGATCGAGCGCGCTGTCGAGCAAAATTTTCGGCTCTTCCTCGGATCGGACGGAGATTTTCCCCTGTAAAACAACGATCTTTTCCGGCTGAATAAATTCGTTGTATTGTTGGTATGGATCGCTGAAAGCCAGCGCTTCAATCGCGCCGCCAAGATTTTCAATGGTGAAAAAAGCCATTGGTCGGTTACGCCGATCATAATGCGTTTTGACTGCGGTGATCATGCCGCAGACGGCGACTTTTTGCCCGTCTTTCAACAGTTCAGGGTCATGCAGCCGGATATTGCTGAACGCGTTGATTTCCGTGCGAAAGGGATCGAGCGGATGGCCGGAGATGTAAAAGCCGAGCACTTCTTTTTCACGTTTCAGCTTTTCAGACACGTCCCAATCCGGCAAAATCGGGAGAGCCGGTTCAGCGATGAGCTCACCTGAATCTTCGCCAAACAAACTGGCTTGGTTTTTCGCTTTCTCCTTCGCCAAACCGTTCGCGTAAGCTGTCGCCAAATCGATGCTCGCCATGCTTTGCGGTCTATTGCCTTCAAGCGTGTCCGTCGCACCAGATTGCACGAGGCTTTCAAGCACTTTTTTGTTCGCAGCGCGCAAATCAATCCGCGTGCATAAATCAAAAAGCGTTTTGAACTTGCCGCCAGTATTGCGCGCATCTACAATCGACTGAATGGCGCCTTTCCCAACGTTTTTCACCGCCCCGAGGCCAAAACGAATCTTGCCGTCGATCACGGAAAAACGGCCGAAGCTCTCGTTCACGTCCGGGGGCAAAACTTCCAGCTTCATGCGTCGGCATTCTTCCATAAAGAAGACGATTCTGTTGGTGCTGCCCATTTCCGAGGTCATGGTGGCGGACATGAATTCCGCCGGATAGTGCGCCTTTAAATAAGCCGTTTGGTATGCGACGACGGAATAGCAAGCCGCGTGAGACTTGTTGAAACCGTATTTCGCAAACCTGTCCATCATGTCAAAAACATCTTCCGCAATCTTTCTGTCGATGTTTTTTTCGACCGCGCCTTTGATGAATTCGACCCGCATCTGCGCCATCAAATCGGCCTTTTTCTTCCCCATCGCCCGCCGCAGCAAATCGGATTTTCCAAGGCTGAATCCGCCCATGGCGCTGGCGATTTGCATCACCTGTTCCTGGTAGACGATAATGCCGTACGTCTCTTTCAAAATCGGCTCAATGTTCGAATGCGGGAACTCAATTTTTTGCCGACCGTGTTTTCTGGCGATAAAATCGTCGATAAAGTCCATTGGCCCGGGACGGTAGAGCGAGTTCATCGCGATGAGGTCTTCCAGCGTCTGCGGCTTCAGTTTTTTCAAATATTCACGCATGCCGCTGCTTTCAAACTGGAAAATCGCCGTGGTCTCGCCGTTGGCAAAAACTTCAAATGCGCCCGGATCGTCCAATGGAATTTCGTCAACATCGATTTTGACGCCGCGCTCTTCGAGCATTTTTACCGTATGGTCGATCACCGTCAATGTTCGTAAGCCGAGGAAATCCATTTTCAAAACGCCGGTGGATTCCAGGCATTTCATGTCATACTGCGTCGTGACGTCGCCCGTGCTTGGCGACTTAAAAAGCGGCGCGTAATTCGTCAAGGCTTTCGGCGTAATCACCACGCCGGCCGCGTGCGTCGACGCGTGGCGCGCCAAACCTTCCAGAACTTGCGAATACTCGATTAACTGGCTGTGCGTCTCATCGATTTCCGCCAAATCGCGAAATTCCTGCACCTGCTCAAGCGCCGCTTTGAGTTTGATGCCAAGCGTTGTCGGGATCATTTTTGCGATGCGGTCTACTTCGCCGTAGCTCATTTTCAGCACACGCCCAACGTCCCGCACGACCGCGCGCGCCGCCATGGTTCCGAACGTGATAATCTGAGTGACGTTTTTTTCGCCGTATTTTTGCTTGACGTATTCAATGATTTCTTCGCGGCGTTCGTAGCAAAAATCGATGTCGATATCCGGCATCGTCACCCTTTCCGGATTCAAAAAACGCTCGAAAAGCAAGTTGTATTTTAGAGGATCAATGTTTGTGATGCCCAAACAATAGGCCACAAGACTGCCGGCCGCCGAGCCGCGCCCCGGCCCAACAGGAATGCCCTGATCGCGCGCCGCCTGCATGAAGTCTTGCGTGATTAAGAAATAGCCCGCATATCCAGTTTTCAGAATAATGTCCATCTCGAACTCAAACCGATCGAGCGTTTCTTGAGAAGGGTTCGGGTAGCGCTCCTCCAAGCGTTCACGCGAGAGTTTGTAGAGGTATTCGTCGAGCGTCAGTTTTTTGTCTTCGGGCGGCAACTCAAATTCCGGCAAATGGATCGTATCAAAATCCATTTTGAAGCCGACCTTACCAGCAATGTCCTTTGTCGTCGTGAGGAGGTCGCTCCGGTTCGGAAAAAGCTGCGCCATCTCGGCTTCTGTTTTGAAATAGATGTCGTCGGTGGTATAACGCAGTCGTTTCGGATCGTCGCGATCCTTCCCCGTTTGCAGACAAATCAACAGATCATGCGGGACGGAATGCTCACGTTTCAGGTAATGAATGTCATTTGAAACTATGGCCGGTATGCTCAAATCCTTGCTGATTTCCAACACTATTTCAGCGGCTTGCGCTTCTTCGGGAATGCTGTGGTTATGCACTTCGAGATAGTAATCGTCGCCGAAAATTTCGCGGTATTCCATGGCTGCTTCTTTCGCCGCTTCATAGCCTAGATGTCTGGCTTTATAGGCGACTTCGCCTTGTAGACACGCGCTTGTGCAAATTATCCCCTCATGATATTCGCGCAATAATTCTTTGTCGATTCTGGGGCGATAATAGAAACCGTCCAGAAAACCCATCGAAACCATGTACATCAAGTTGCGATAACCAACGTCGTTTTTGGCCAGAAGAACCAAGTGATAGTTGGTATCGGTAACGTCGCTTTTATCCTTTGATTTAATTTTGCGGCTCTTGTTGGCCATGTAAGCTTCAACGCCCACGATTGGCTTCACGCCGGCTTTGGCGCATTTTTGGTAGAATTCAACTGCGCCGAACATCACGCCATGGTCGGTCAGCGCCAAGGCTTCCATCTCGTTGTCAACAGCGGCTTGAACGAGGTCGTCGATGCGACAAGCGCCGTCCAGCAGGCTGTAATGAGAGTGATTATGAAGGTGGATATAATTCGACATTTGAGAACTCTATGGCTGATGGAGGAAGGACTGGTTTCGGGCGAGATTATAACAAGGCGGCAGGGGAAAAGCAAAAGAAAAGGGGTAGGCCAAAACGAAAAAAGCGGGAGACGGCTGTTAGACCGTTTCCCGCTTTTTCAAGTTCTTAAAAGGCGTTTTTTCTTGGGAGAGTTTTTTTAAAAGCTCTTAGACGCCAAGGCTGCTCAAGTAGCGCTGGGCTTTCCGGGCGACATTATTGTTGCTGTGAAAATCGACGACTGAGCCGAATTCCGTGCTCGCTTGCCCACTTTTTCCAGCCTTCATGAGTGCAAGACCGACCATGAGACGCGCGTCCGGAAGTTTGTTGCCTTTGGCAAAGCGATTGACTTTTTCAAACTCGATGGTCGCCATCAAGTATTTTCCTTGCGCGTAATACGATTCGCCAATCCAATAATGGCAGTTGTCGGCCAAATCACCGGCGTCGCCGCGAAGAAGCAGGTCACGAAATTGACGAATGGCGTTCTTGTAACGACGACCGTAGTATTCGTCGAGAGCGGCCTTGTAAAGCATACCGGCTTCCGTGTCAAGATAGGACGGGCGCGCCGTTGGCGCTTCTACCGCCGGAGGAAAATCCGAACTTTGCTCCGCGCCTGCCAAAGCAACATCAGAGAAATTGGTTTGGCTGCGAATCTGATTGCGCAAATCTTCGGCTGTACGATCTTTTTTATTGAGAACTTCTTCAAGGTCTTTCACTTCCGCCTGCATGTTGGCGATGAGTTCAGGCGTGACGAACGTATCGTCGCCGTCTATCGAACCGCCGTTTGCAGACTGATCATCGCCAAGATCAGCAGCATCGCTTAAAAAGTCGAAATCGCCTTCGCCGTCTGCGGTAAATGCATCTTCACCGCCTTCCGAATCGAGCAGTTCCAATTTACTTAACAAATCGTCTTCGCTTTCAAAGCCTTCTTCCGTCTCATCGAAAAGCGCCAAGTCATCGATGTCGCCGTCTGTGTTCAGCTTTTGCATGCGCGTGCTGCACATAGAAAACATGGTCAGCGATAACAGCAACAAGCTGAAAACCGAGCCGCCGATAAGTTTTTGGAGTTTTGTCATTTTATGAGTCTCCTCAAAATTACACGTCCTAATGTATTGAGTTCTTCCTTGAATTTATGCGTTTTCCTGGATGTCAACTACCACTAGTTAGCCGCAAGCAAAAGTAAATGCAGGAAATTATTTCACATCTTTACCGAATCGTTAGGCTTGGTTGATTATTGAATATTGTCCAGCATGATTTGGGTCAGTTTAGGCAAATCATACTTGTGCCGCCATTGCCAATCTCTGCGCGCAGCACCATCGTCGATGCTGTCCGGCCAAGAATCGGCGATGTCTTGCCGAAAATCCGGATCGCAAAAGAGCTGAAACTCCGGCAGATGCTCTCGAATTTCGCTGGCAATTTCTTCAACCGAAAAACTGACGGCCGCCAGATTGTAGCTTGTCCTTACTGTCAAATTTTCGGCGTCGGCGTCCATGAGTTGCAAGACGGCGTCAATCGCGTCATCCATGTACATCATCGGCAGTCGAGTATCCTCTTTAAGAAAACTAACGTACCGTTTTTTCCGGCGTGCATGATGAAAAATATCAACCGCATAGTCAGTTGTTCCGCCGCCCGGCGCCGTTTTGTAGCTGATTAAACCGGGGAATCTGACGCTCCGCACATCGACGCCAAATTTGGCGTGGTAGTACTGACACAGCAACTCGCCGGCGACTTTTGTGACGCCATACATCGTTGTCGGTTCGAGAATCGTCGATTGCGGCGTATTTTTCTTCGGCGTCGTTGGACCGAAAACCGCGATTGAACTCGGCCAAAACAAACGCAGCTTTTTCCGGATCGCCAAATCAAGTATGAACTTGAGACTATTGACATTCACATTCCATGCCAAATCAGGATTCTGTTCACCTTTAGCTGAAAGTATGCCTACCAAATGGTAGACGGCGTCGATTTCGTATTTCCGAATGACGGATTTGAGGTCGTTTTCATTGGTTACATCGGCGATTTCAAAAGGGCCCGAGTGCCCGGCCAGCGGCTTTAAGTCCAAGCCGATGATATTCTCGACGCCATATGTTGCGCTAAGGCGCCGAATCAACTCGCTGCCAACCTGCCCGCAAGCGCCGGTGACAAGAATTCGCTGCATTTTACCAAGTTCCGTTGATCAGTTCATGGGTTTAGCTAAAAAACAGTGTCGAGAAGCCGGTTAAACAATAAATCCTGCCGTCGATTTTCCAGCGGATTCAACCGAAAGCGGGAGACTTTGTTTAGATGTATACCAAAATCAGGCCTGAAAAATGGAGGAGTCGTTGGGCAAGAGCATTATTTGCGGTAGGAAAAAGTAAAGCCAAAACCAAAAGCAAAGGAAACGCCGCCGAGGTTTAATTCACTTCCAGAGAGCGAGTGTTCATATTTAAGCGCCCACACAAGATTGAGAAAAGGCGTATGATTGAGTTCCAGCGGAACGATTTGCCCAGCCTCGAAAAAAGCGCCGTGACCGTCCCACTTCGTGATCAGACTCACATCGACGTCTCGCACAACGAGCTTCCCTTCTACACGCTCACGCACCTTTTCGTATCGGGCGTCTCTTTTTTTGAGATGCAGTCTGGAATAGCCCGTTCCTAAAAAAAACTTTGCGTTTGGGCGGCCCATGAAGCTCATGGCCATATTAAGCCGCAGCCCCATGTCAATGTCGGTGCGCCGCCATTTTATACTTTCTTTTCCTTCCGTGCTTGCGCCGAAAACGTCGAATTGCAAGGCGGCATAAAGCGCTTTATCAGCGTTCAATTGATAGAGCTCGAAATTGAAGCCGCTCCCAAGAATAGGCGTGAAGTTCTCGTCATCATCCAAAGGTTGAATAAACGAAAGGTAAAACGGGCTCCAATTCAAGTCAAAGGCATATCTGGGGAAATAGTCCGTTGTCGAAGTCTGCGCATAAACATTTGTGATCCCTAAAAGAGCCGACAAGGCGATTGCGGATAGTCGTAGGCGTAAGTCCAGCTTCGGGCGTGGCATTCGGATGAGGAACCTCCTATTTTTCAATTTCAAATGATGAGAAACGCGTTTTCCTGGCGCCGGAAACCAAATCCTTGAGTTCGACCTCGAGATCATAGCGCCCGCTTTTAAGATTCACTGTGGAGACTCCGAAGAACCTCTTCGAATTTACACTGTCCGAGGTGTATTCGAAGCTCGAAGCAACCAGTTCACGTCGCTTGATTTTTTTGCCCTTCTTTTCCGTTTTGATAACGCGAAATTCAGCCGAATAGCGCCCAACACCCTGTTTATCTGGCTTTAAATGATAGACTTCAAAATAAACTTGCATCGGGTCTTGAGGTGCAAAAATGCGGCTCTGCACCAGCGGAAAAGGAAGCGCTTCGCCGGTAACGTCGTCCGGGGGCAACACGCCCAGAACCAAGTCGCTGGCTTCGAATTCATTTACATTCGATTCAAGCGGCGGAAGATCACGGAAATGTTCGCTGCCAACCAGAACGGTGTTTGGCGGCCCGTTCCGCTGAATTTGGCTTCTCGGCTGCAGCGATTGCGCTGAGAGTGAGAAATGGCGATAGGCTTCTTTGTGATCAACCCGAAAAACCGCCGTCAAGTCGTCTGAAGAAAAGGGCTGTTCGGTAAAACGCCGGACTTCTTCCATTTGCCGGTCACGGGCAATCAAGGCAAAATAAACTTCGCCGCCGCTTTCTATAGAATCCTGGGTGGCTACTCTACGGTCAGTACTTCCAAAAGACCTTTGCGCGAACCCGGTAAAGATCACTTCGGGCCGGTTGGCTTTGTTCAAAATCCGGGTGCGATACCCTGCAAAAACAAGAGATTGGATGCGAGCCGCCAAATCTGAATGTTCTTTCGGCGCAAAATTTCTTGGCGAGTCAAAGGTGTCAAGATTCTTATACTCGATTCTTTTCCCGCGCACCAAGTCAATCTTCGGACCAAGCTCATCTCGGGAACGCGCTTCAAACCAAGTGCTTTCAATTTCATTATAGCGTTTCGCAAGGCTCATGTCGAACGCACTGACTTCGCGATAATACATGAGTTGCAACAAACCGCCGGGGAGCATGCCGCCGGTGCGTCCGGCGTTGCGCCGATGAAACGCATCGTCCGGTATAAACTCTTCGATACTGTTTCTGAGGCCGTACGCCCCCCGACCGCCGCGCGGCCCGAAGATAAAGATTAACCTCTCATCGTCAGCGGTATTCAAAACCCTGTCATAAGCCCAAAGCTCGCACTCAGGATAAACGTTCCACCTCGCCATATTCGAACGAAGCATGGTCATGTCTTCGTTGGAGCTGATTCTTGGTGCGAGAGGATCAAAACCTTCAGCGTCCCGGTCGTCCGGCAGTTCAAAACGCCCCCAACGCTGCAATTCATCCGGGCTTGATCCCAGGTTTTTCGTCAAAGACCGATTCGGCTTGCCATACTTTACGTAAATCAAACCGCGATCATCAGTGCCGTATGGAGTAGAGTTTGCATTTTTAAAGTGCTTTTTCGCGTAAGCAATCCGCTGCCAATGTTCGATCAGGCGTTCATTCAATACCGTTGCCGGAGTCGGGTCTTTTTCTAACCAAAATCGCTTGATTTTTTGCACGACTTCGGAACGATTTTTCTTCACATCGCGCCGCCATTCCGCCAGAACACTGTCCGTCAAGACTGGGCTGATACGCTCAATCTCTTCACTGATTACTTCTTTGTTCGCATCGAAGGCGTCTTCTGAAAGCGTCCAATAATAAGTTTTACAAGCGTCTTCGTAAAAATCGCTGGCGTTTTGCTCCGCGGCAAGCTCAATAAAAGAAAATCCAAGATCGGAATGATAGCGATCTTGAATCTCTAACATTTCTCGGCTGATTTTCCACATGTCAAGCGCGCCTTCCCAATCACCGGAATCCAACTTTTTGGTCCCTTCGTGATAATAGTCGCGCGTATCTGCAACATGGACGGCTTTCGTTTTCGCCGCTTCAACAGGTTCAAACTCTCTCGGCAGCAATTCCGTCAATCGTTCGACAGCCCACCAGCCGCGAAATGTAAACGCGTTTAGAGGCTCGGCAATCCAGCCGCTCAAAGTGAGGTTCGCGAACTCTTTGTTAAGCTTAATCCAGGAAGTTTGAGGCTGGCCCTCAAAATGATACACGACTTCCATGTAATCCTTGAAGCGCAACTGTTGCTGATCCGAGCCTGTCAATTCACTCATAACTTCGTCGGAGGTGATTTTCCGCCGATCGTCTCTAAGCGGCGTATGAACGGGCTCCAGGCTATTGAAGAATTGAAATCCTGAACCTTCGAAATCGCGGTTAGCGAGTGCGGCAAAGAAATGGCGAGGCGAGCCGTGATAGGCGAGAAGCCGGTTCTTTTCCCAGCGCCGCAGCTCAGCTCTGTCTTTGGGGTCGAGGTCTTTGAAATGCGCGCGGCCTTTGTAGGTAAATGCGATGCCTTCCGAAACGTCTTGAGCGCTGAAGTCTTCCAAAACAAAGGTCACAAGATAGCCGGTGGCGCGATTCTCAATGAGCAAAGGTTCGTTGGCCGTTGCCAGAAGCAAGCTCTTCGCATCATCGAATTCAAAGTGCAGCGTTTCTTCGTTTTTCAATCTACAGTTTAGCTCTTCGTATGATGCTCCGAGAAAAATGCGCTGAAAACGCTTCAAAAATCGTTTTCTCTTTTGCGGATCCAGCGCCGTTACCGAAATCGCTTTTCCCGGGAGAACCTTGAGGTCGAGATAAAAATTTTCAACGAGCGTGTGATCGACTTCGACCTTGACTTGCCTAAATTGCGTTTTGTAGCCGATCATCGAAACGGTCAGTTCATAAACCCCGTAAGGAATTTCCTTGATCTCAAAGCGGCCATCCAAGTCCGTCGCCGTTCCTAACATTGTGTTGGAAAGAAAAACGTTTGCGCTGCCCAGCGGTTCTTTTGTCTTGAGATCAACAATTCTGCCGACAATTCTCCCCGCCTTCTTGGCCTGCGCGAGACCTTCCCCAACGAAAAACACGCAAACCAGAAAAAATGCGATAGCTGGAATGTAATGTTTTCGAATCATGATTTTAGCCTCAAGTCATACTCTCTCGTCAACCCTTCATTTGCTATGTCCGAGGAGCTTGCGTCCCGCTCCTAAGAACATTGCAAGTTTACACGGAAAAGAAGAAGCGGCTTATTTCTCCCTCACCTCAAATTTCGCGATGCGCGTCTGTTTTTGCCCGGAATTCTTATCGCGAATTTCGACTTCTAATTCATAATCCCCTTTAGACAAATTGGAAACTGAAACGCCGAACGGCTCTTTTGAAGTTTCAGTCGCCGAAGTAAACTCGAATTGCGACGCAACCATTTCTTCGCGCTTGGCTTTCTCTCCTCTGCCCTTGACTTTAAAAACGCGAAAATCCGCTGAATATTTCCCCTCCCCGCTATTCAATTTGAGATGGTAGACCTCCATATAAACCATCAAATTGTCAACTTTCCAAATGCGATTGCTGGGAACAATCGGGTAAGGCAGCAAACCGGGGTCAGTATTCGCCGGCGGTTCAACCCCCAAGACAAGGTCGCTCATTTCCAGCTTCTTTTTGTCCGTAACCAATGGGGACAGCCCGGCGAAATGCGCTTGTCCGATTCCCGGCAAGTTTTCCGCATCGCCGCTCTGTGATTGCGAAAAAGCTTCGACGGCGACAGTGTATTGAGCATGTTCGGGATTGTGCGGCATGCTAAAAACGGCGGTATGATCCAATTCAGCGACCGGCTCGGCCGTGAGACGTTCCATTTCTGAGAATTCATCGTCACGGACGATAAGAGAATATTTCAAATCGTGCTTGAATGAAACTTCAACATTCAGCATTTCATCCGTTTTGAAGGAACTGAGATTTTGCGGAAAAGCAAAGGTGACGAAATTCATCACGGGCTCGTTAAGTTCGTTCAAAAAACGCGCCTGAGTCGTAATCATCTGAATTGGCTGGAAAGATTTGCGAAAATCCGATTGATCCAGCGGCGCAAAGCGGTGAAGCGGCGCATGCTGATCTTCGGCCAGAAAGCTCTGCCGCGCGCCTCTGGCAAGGTTCATATTTGGCGCTCGTTGGCCGCTAGCTGCAGTACGAATCCACATATCGTCGAGCTGCCGGAAGCGATCGGCAAAATAGTTATCGAAAGCCGCGAGGTCTTGATAATACAACATCTGAATGACAGTACCTGGCAGGATTCCGAAAGTCAGCCTTGCGCTGGAACGAGAAAATGCGCTTGACGGAATGAATTCTTCGACGCCATTTCTTAAGCCAAAAGAACCGTCACCGCCTTCCGTGCCAAAAATGTAGATCGTCGTTCGGTTGTCGTCAAATTCAGTATACCCCCAAAGCTCGCATTCCGGGGCTTTATTGTATTTAGCGACTTCAAATTCCAAAGTTGAACGACTGTCTTCCATACTGGCGGTTGTAGGCGTTGGAGCCTGTCGATCAACAATCTCCTTGCCCGGAGGCAAGCCGCCGGCCACGTCATCGTCGGACTGTTGTGCATCTTCCTGAGCAGCGCCTGAGTTTGGCGAACTGTTTGCTGAAGCAACACCGTTATCGTTATACGTTTCGCCAAAAATCCTGTTGAGCTCCGCCATGTTTTTCCCAAGGATAAGGGAACGGCTTCTATTTGGCGGGCCAAGTTTTACATAAACTAATCCGCGGTCATCCGTCCCGTAAACCGTGCTTTTAGTTTTGACGAAACTTGCTCGTGCGTGCGCAATTCGTTGCCAGTGCTCGATCAAGCGTTCATTATAAAGCGAAGTCGGCGTTGGGTCTTTTTCTATCCAAAACGCGCGCATCCGATCAAGGATTGATTTATCGGCTTTTTTAGCGTCTTTTTCCCAGCCGTTCGCATCGCGCTTTGCAAGAAGGGGGGCAATTTTCTCGAATTCAGCGGTCAGCTCTTTTTTATACTTTTTAGGAAACTGCGTTGATAATCCCCACATATAAATTTCGCAGGCGTCTTCGTAATGTTCAACCGCTTTTTTATCGGTCGCCAGTTCAATAAAGCTAAAACCGATGCGCGGATCGGCCTTGCCTCGGATTTCCATCGATTCCTTGCCGCTTTTCCAAATTTCCAAAGCGCCCTGCCAATCACCGGATTTGCGTTTCGCCTCACCTTCGCCAAAGTAATCCCTTTTATCGTCAGCCAGCATCATGTCCAGCGTATAAAAAGGCGCTTCGTAGTTGGTCGGCATCATCTCGGCGATTCGTTCCCAACTCCAATAACCGTAGACGTCAACCGCCAAAGGCTTGTCGATGTTACCCACGGAATCGACAATGACTTCGTATTCTTTTAGCGCAATAAGCGAACGCTGGTTCTGCGCCTGTTCAGCCTGTTGCCGCATATCAAACGACGCATTTATAAGTTCGGGATCAATATCGATGCGATATTTGATGTATTCGTCCGGCTCCATCTCTTTGGCGTTAATCACTTCGATGTAGTTTTGAAACCGGAGTTTTTTCTCGAAGTCCAGTTCTCCCGGAGAAAGCACGTTTTTCGTTCTTAAATCTTTTTTGTTGATCGTGTGCTCTTCACCAGGCTGAGGAAAATGGGGGAGTTGGTAAGCGAGGTACCCTTCTTTTTTCAGGGTGTTGTCGTAGAGGGAGGCCATAAAATGCTTCATTGAGCCGCGATAAGTTTCCAGACGGTTTTTCTGCCATTTTATTTCTTGCTTGCGCGTCGTCGGCTCAAGTTCATAAAAAGCCGCTTTTCCATAATATTGCACATAAGTATGCTTCGCCTCAAAATTACTCAAAAGGTAATAAACTCGGTAGCCCAGCGCTTTGTTGTCGAGAATCAACGGCTCCTTCGCAAAAGCTTGAAACGGGGTCGATCCTTTTTGGGGGATGAAATCCAGAACTTCAGGATTTTGGAATTCGCATTCCGCCGCATTTTGGGAAGTGCCGAGAAAAAGCTCTTTAAATTTTTTGAAATTCTTTTGCCAATCTTTGACTTCAGACGCGGAAACGGCGATTTCCGGGACTTTGATGATTTTCCGTTTCATCCGGAAATTCATCGTCATATCTTTGGCTTCCGTTATACGCAGCGGGATGTTTTTGACTTCATAGCCAACATAAGAAACGATTAATTCGTGCGTTCCAAAAGGCACGTTTGCTAGCGTAAAGCTTCCGGTGCTGTCGCTGGATGTGCCGATAGTCGTCCCCGCCAGGAAAATGTTCGCCGCTTGCAATGGTCGGCGGCTGCTGTAATCCGTAATCTTTCCGCTAATGGCGGTTTTTGTCGAGATGACGGCCTGCTGACTGAACGCCGTTGCGCCGAGCATAAAAAAACACGCCGCGAAAATTGCCGATTTTTGGATCAATTTGCGCATAACAATACCTTCCAATCTACTTTAAAATTTTCTTTTTGAGGCGGGAAAATGAGCGCTTCATCACACATACTTTTGAGCCCGTAAAAAGTTCATTAAACATAACGGTTTTTCTAATCAACCGCAACCAATCAGCAAATGAAAAAAGAAAATAATCGAGTCGCATCTCTCATTCTGGCCGCGGGCAAAAGCACGCGCATGCAAAAGCCGAATTTTGCCAAGGTTTGTATACCCGTCAACGGCGTTCCGGTGATCATTCGCGGACTGCGAACCTATAAGAAAATTGGCGTTTCAAAACATATCATTATCGTCGGGCATTATGCCGAAAGCGTGATGCGGACAATTGCGGACGAAGCAATTGAAAATGTGTTCTACGCTTTTCAAAATCAGGCGCTGGGAACGGGACACGCAGCGAAGATGGCCGTCCCGCTGCTTAATGAGCTAAAAGACGTTGGCGCGGTGCTCGTCGTTGTAGGCGATCGCGTTCTGCGGCCAACCGCGATTCAAAAACTGATGGACGTGTTCGAATCGCAAAAAGCGGACTTGGCGTTTCTTACCGGCAACATAAAAACAGAGCCGACTTCAGGACGCATTATTCTCTCAGACAGCGGCGAGCCGGTTGCGAATATAGAAAAATTCGACAGCGCCAAAAGTCTGTTGCTTGAAGAGTATTTTCGCTTGGTAGGCGATGGCGGGAGTATCTCGGCGCAGGACGCGTTGCATTTAGCCAAAGAATTAATCGGGCCGGAGAAAAAAATCGCCTTGGCGCTCGGCGGCCTTTTCGACGCACTTCAAAGCGGCCAAGAGCTGAACGAAGCGCTGCTGAAACGCTTTTTTTCACCTCACGACCGGCTCATCACTTTACCGAACGGCGACCGAATTTCAGGTGAGACAGTCGAACAAACACAGCAAATCAATCTTTCCGTATATTTATTTAAGAAGGAAGCGTTCTTGTACGCCGTGCAGCGACTGAGCAATGACAACGCGCAAAAAGAAGAATATCTCACCGACACGATCGGCATTCTTGCCGCGACCGGCGAACACAAACTTGCGGCAATTCCCGTTGCTCATGAAGATACCATGGCTTTTAACACGCCCAAAGAATTGGAGCAGCTTGAAAAAACTTGGCAGGAGGAAAATATTTAGAGCTTTCTCTCTGCTCGGCACTTTTCCAACAGCTCATTGAGAAAATACCTTGAATCGTAGAAAGCGATGGAGAACACTACCTCAACGCCTGCGCCCATTGCGGAAAGTCTTTGCCGATCACAATCGTCACATGAAAATCGCCCCATTGCGAAAGCGAAACGGCGCTCTCCGGGTTCGGCAAGCCAAGAATAGAGACAATCCGCGCAGCCTGCGCTTGGTTTTTCTCGCCTGCGAAAACCCCCGTCGCCTCATAGTTAAAATGATCGGCGTTGCCTGTCGATTGTACAGAAATTCCGTATTGCGCCAAAGCGTCTTCGACCTGTCTCGCGGCGCCCCTAATGCCGCAACCGTTTAAAATCTGTACATTCAAAGCTTCGACAACTTCCTGCTGCGGTTCAGATGAATTTTCACTTGCAGGCGTCGCCCCGACCGGCGTTTGAACGGATTCCTGATTTGCAATTTCGCCTTCTGACGTGGAAGGATTTTGGCCAAAAACGAGCCAGAGCAAAAGAATGGCGACAAGCAGTGTGTTGAGCATGGAAAACATCCGCAAACGCCGCACTTCCTGTTCAATTTCATCATTTCGTTGCAACAGCGCTTCGCCGATACGATCGTCAATTTCTCCACCTTGCGGAGCGTAAGCCGTCGCATTGAGTCGTTTTGCAAAATCATCGACGACGGCGTTTAGCTCGTTACGCGTAGCTTCAGCGCCGCTCTGCACCTGGTTCACTGATTCGAGCGCGCCGCGCAAGGGGCCGGAAATTTGCGCTTCAACATTTTGCAGACCGTCTAATTTGGCCGCAATTGCCGCAATCGCATCCGCTGCCTGTTGCGTAGAAGCAGCCGCGCCGTCTATGCTTTCAATGGCGGTTTTGTAGCGAATGAGTTGCTCATGTAATTCGATGAGAACTTCTGTTGCATTCTCAGAGCTTCCTGCGGTTGGCGATTCCTGCATTACGCTTTTCTCCACATCCTTTCGGTTAACATTCTATTCAATTGCAGAATATATTTTAGGTCTTCGACGATTGGATCGTCGCGCAGAGGTTTTAGTCGTAAATTGTGGCTCAGAGCTTCGTCGATGAACGTAATTTGCGCTTCGGTCAACGCCGGGTCCGTGTCGCGGTCGAGACCTCGTCGTGAAAAAAACAGCGCTTCAACTTGAGAACTCGCAAACTCAGCCGCCTGCAGCCTTTCGGAGGTAATAATGTGTTGATCAGGCAGCGCAAAAGCGGTCTCAGAAGGCGTAAGATCGTCTTGCGAAATTTTGGTAAAAACGGCAACATATTGCAAAGAAAAAGCGAGTTGCGCCTGATCATTGCTCGGCTCCGCGCGCAACGCTGGTTCCTTTGCTAAAAGTTTTTTCAGCGCAATGCAATTTTCCCGCGCTCGCCAGACAGGATTCGGCAATTCCGTTTCAACGCCGTTGATCAGAATGGCGCAAGTCTTCGGATTCAACATCGACAATTGGCCAATCGTCCAATCGGCGACTTCGATCACTCTCATGCCGAGAGTAGGATGCAAAACGACGAAACCGATTTCCCGCTCCGTTTGCGGTTCAATAATTTTGTGCCAAATGTGGTAACCAGAGGGCAGCTTTTCTTTCAGCAGTCGGTATAAATGCGTTTCGCCCTCGCTTTCGTAGCCCCAAAGTGATGTATACGCTTTTGCCGGCAATTTCTTTTTGAAGTTGCTGTAAGACCATGCTTTATTTGACCATAGGTAGGGATTATTGAGAAGCCGGGCGAGAAGAAAAAGCCGAATTTTTCAGTTTATCCGACATTACGCACGTCAATTGTCGCATTTGAAATCATTTGTTGACAAAGCGCTTTTCCGACAATTTTAGTTCGGCTGCAAGACGTCTTTTGCGCCTGATGAGATTTTGCCTCTCATTGGCCCCGGATTTCAAGCCGGGGGTTTGGTAGAATCACACTTTTCTTCTCCCCGCCGCGCTTGTCACAACCCTGAAGGACGACGCTAATGGGAGAAAGAAATCATTTCCATCCCCAATAGACCTTATTCATCGCTAAGTTTTTGAAAATACTACGTCTCCAAAAGCTCTT
>CAXHAT010000023.1:0-55118 GCA_964014485.1 uncultured Deferribacteres bacterium | reverse complement strand
CGGCGGATTTTATAAAAAAGCCTGGTTCTTCGCCGAAAAAAGCAAGGCGGGCGTTTTGCAAGACGCGCTTCTGGAATCGAATGCGCGGCGATTTTCCGGCATTCCGGACAGTTTGTTGCGCCAGGAAAACCTGTTGCGCGGCGGGTTAATTTTTCAAGACACGGAGCTGCAAAAAGAGCGCGCACGCGGCGCCAATGCTGATTCTTTGAAAACCGCAAACCTTGAGAAAAAACTCTTTGATCTCAAGCGAAAATACCAGGCGCTGCAAGATCGATTTGAAGCGGAATTCCCCAAGTATCACGCGCTCAAATTTCAAGATTCTGCGATTGATTTGGAGACCATGCAGCAATATCTTGCGCCGGATCAACTGCTGATCGAGTATTTTTTCAGCGAGAAGTCTTTGACGATTTTTCTGCTGTCGCAAAGTGATTTTCAATTAAGAACCGTTCCAGTCGGTGAGTCGCTTCAAAAAAACATTAAGGCGTTTCTCGCGGCGATCAAAAAGCTCGACACGCCTGGTTTTCTCAATGCAAATCGAAAGCTCTATGACACCTTGATCTCGCCGATTCAGTCCGAATTGGACAAATACTCGCGACTTGTCATCATTCCCGACGGCGTGCTTTATTACTTACCTTTTGAAGCGCTCTTTCGTCCTTCAGAATCCGCCGATGATGCGCGTCCCGATTTCACTAAACTGCCGTGGCTGATTCGGTCGCACAGCATCGTCTATCACTACTCCGCAAATCTGTTCTTCAGTGAAAAAATCAATGCTTCGCGCCAAAAAGCAATTGCTGATAATGCGGCGCCCTCGTTTGTCGGATTCGCACCGGTTTTCAGCGATACGGCGCAGGTTGGAGCCATCGAAGAAACGGCGACAACGTCGGTTTTGCTGACTGACGACTCCCCCGCCTTGCGCTCGATCATCGTTGACGGCAAACGATTTCAAGCCTTAGAACATTCGGAAAAGGAAGTGCGCGGCGCGATGCAGCTTTTTGAGAAAAAGCGGCGACAAGGAATGGCGTTTTATCACGGCAAAGCGACGGAGAGCAATTTCAAATCTTCTTTGGCGCAACGACGATTCGTTCACATCGCCACGCACGGTATTTTGAATGAAGAAAACCCCAAACTTTCCGGCTTGTTGTTCGCCCCCGAAGGGAATGACGGCGGTGAGGACGGCGTGCTTTACGCCAGTGAAACGTTCAATCTCGATTTGGACGCTGATCTCGTTGTTTTGAGCAGTTGCGAAAGCGGGCTGGGACAATATGTGAAGGGCGAAGGCTTGATGGCGTTAACGCGCGGCTTTCTTTACGCAGGGGCGTCAAACGTGCTCGTTTCGCTCTGGAAAGTTTACGACCGTCATACCAAGACGCTGATGGTCGACTTCTACAAAAACGCCCTTTCCGGCGATTCATACGCCGAAGCGCTGCGCCAAGCCAAGCTCAAAATGATCAAAAAGCCGGCAACCGCGTTCCCGTCAAAATGGAGTGCGTTCGTGCTCATCGGGCGGTAGCCGCAGGTCGGGGCGAACTCGATCTGCGCTCATGGAAAAGACTTACAGCATCCAATCATGAATAAAAGAAGGTGAGAATGCTATGAACGCAAGTAACAATCGCAGACAATTTCTGAAGCGTTTCGCCGGCGCTTCCATCGCGCTTTCCGCTTCGCCCGCCTTGGGTTTGAATTCGGTCGGTTCACTCAAAAAGTCTATGCCAACGCTGCTTCCGACTGAAGAAGGCGGTGAAGCATTCTGGCGATTGGTTAAGGAACAGTTTGTGATTCACCCGCAACGCACATGGTGAGAGAGTCGATCACGCGCTTGACTGATGATCTGGACGGCGACGTTTCATTTCAGAGCCATGCAAAATTTCGCAAGCTGCGCGAAGTCTCGCGTGAGAAAATTGCCGATTATGTCGGGGCTTCGTCGGATGAAATCGCGCTGGTCAGAAACACGGGCGAGGCGAACAACATCATTGCCAGCGGCCCGAAGCTCAAAGACGGCGATGAAGCGCTCATCTTCGATCAGAACCACCCAACAAACAATGTGTCGTGGGACGTGAGCGCCGCCCGGCAGGGCTTTACGGTGAAACGGTTTGGTTTAACCAGCCCGCCGGGGAGTGTTGAGGAAATACTCTCGACCATTCAGAAAACGATCACAAGCAAGACGAAAGTTCTCGCCTTTTCAGAACTGTCCAACACCACCGGCGTTCGGCTTCCCAGCAAGGAAATCTGTGAGACGGCCAGCGCCAAAGGCGTTTATACGCATATTGACGGCGCTCGGATGTTTGGTGCGTTTGCGGTCAACCTGCATGAAACCGGCTGTGATTCTTACGCCGCCAGCAGTCACAAATGGTTCATGGGCCCGAAGGAAACCGGGACTCTTTATGTACGGAAAGAACGGATAAATGAGATTTGGGCGAGTGATGTCGGCGTGGGTTGGGGCGCAAATGTGGAAACGGACGCAAGAGGCGCGCGCAAGTTTGAGACCCTCGGTCAACGAGACGACGCCGCGCTCTCGTCGATGGCGACCGCCGCCGATTTTTTAAATTTGATCGGACGTGAACGCGTTGAGAAGCGCGTGCTGGCGCTGGCTCCAGCTTTGAAGCAAGGTGTGAGCGAAATTCCGGGCGCAAAGCTCAAGACGTCGCTAGTACCTGAACTCAGCGGCGGCGTTTGCGTGTTTGCATTTGAAAATAAAAACAACGCCAAAATTTATGAAAAACTGTACGAATCGTACGGCATTGCCGGAGCGCTCACCGGCGGCGTGCGATTATGCCCTCACATCTACAACACGATGGCCGAGGTCGAAAAAGCCGTCGCCGCTCTTGAAACCATCGTTGGTTAAGCTCGTTTGCGCCTAGCTGCTATCGTGAAACCACAGTCGGACGGCTTTTATTTTATCACCTGATGTTACACGCAGCAAAGCATTTCTGAAGCCAAACCGAAAACAGTGCCTCATTGCGGCTCGTTCCCAAACTCCGGTTTGGGAATGGAGATGGGTTCGAAGCTCCGGTTTCGAGCCAAAGAATTTACTCGAAACTGGAGTTTCGATGGCAATTGCGATGCCAATCCAGAGATTGGCATCGAGAATCTTGGGCTTCTTGAAATTAGATTGACGATTGTGCGCCTCCGCGGAATGGCGCTGATAAACAGTTGCTGTATTATGAAGCTGGCGCGTAACATCAGTTATCACTATCCACACAGCGAATCGTGAACATCTATTTGGCGAAATTTTATGGATAAAACAGAAAATCCCGAAAATTCATCCAATTTCCTGCTCTACACCGGCAGTGACGGCAATGTCAACATTGAAGTCTTTCTGCAGGACGAAACGGTTTGGTTGACGCAAAAAGCAATGGGCAGGCTTTTTGGAGTAGAAAGCCACACAATTACGTATCACTTGAAAGAGATATTCAAATCGGGCGAACTCATCGAAAAGGCAACTACTCGAAAAATTCGAGCAGTTCAAACCGAAGGCAAACGCCTGGTTAAGAGAGAACTTGACTTCTATAATCTCGACGCTATCATTTCCGTCGGTTATCGCGTCAATTCTTATCAGGCGACACAATTCCGCATCTGGGCGACGAAAACCTTAAAAGAATACATCATCAAAGGCTTTGCGCTGGACGATGAACGACTCAAGCAGAGCAAGCGGCTTTTTGGCAAGGATTATTTCGATGAATTGTTGGAACGCATACGCGAAATTCGCGCCAGCGAGCGCCGCTTTTACCAGAAGATCACCGATATTTACGCGCTCTCCGCGGATTACGATAAAAACGCGCCTGCTACCAAAGAATTTTTTGCGACCGTGCAAAACAAGCTGCACTGGGCGATTACCGGAAAAACCGCCGCGGAAATTGTTTACACTTCGGCGGACGCGGCAAAAACGTACATGGGCTTGACCAACTGGAAACGCGCGCCCGACGGCAAAATCCTGAAATCCGACGTTGCCGTTGCCAAAAACTACCTGAACAAAGCGCATATTCAGGAATTGAATCAGATCATCTCCGCCTATCTTGATTTGGCCGAAAACCGGGCGCAGCGCCAAATCCTTATGAAAATGGAAGATTGGGCTCGATTCATCGACAATTTCTTGGAATTGTCCAACTACCCGATCCTGGAAAACAAGGGGAAGATAAGCGCTTTGCAAGCGAAGCTGAAAGCGGAGAAGGAGTTTGAGCGTTATCGCGTCAGGCAGGACAAGGATTACATCTCGGATTTCGACAAAGAGATTATGCGGATTCGCGGAAAGAACGACTAAAACGGCAAACAAACTTTGAAGCGGAACCCGATTCGAATTTGTGTGTAGCCCAAGCTAAAAGTTTGGCGCCGTCCCGTGCTTTTTTTGATTGATTCCATTCTTGATTTTCTTCTTATTGCTCGCCGTAATTTTTGCTCAAATCATTCTTTTTGAAACGAAAATTTGACTTTTTGAGAAATGCAAAATAAGAAAAAAGCGTCTTTGGCCACTGTTCGTTACGCCTTCAAGGAAATCATTTGGCCGCGCAAGAAGCTGATTATTTTCGGCTTGGTGCTAATCATTTTTAACCGCGTCGCGGGACTGGTGCTGCCCGGGGCGAGCAAGTACTTGATCGACGAAGTCATCCAAAACGCCAACACGGCGTTGTTTTATCCCATTTTGTTCGCGGTTGCGGCGGCGGTTTTGGTGCAATCCATCACTTCCTTTTCGCTGACGCGACTCTTGAGTGTTGAAGGACAGCATCTCATCTCGCTATTGCGCGCCAAAGTGCAGCGTCAAATCATCAACCTGCCAATCAGCTATTTCGACAACACAAAATCCGGCGAATTGGTCTCGCGAATTATGACCGACGTTGAGGGCGTGCGCAATCTCGTCGGCACCGGGCTGGTGCAAATGTTCGGCGGCGTTTTGACTTCCATCGCTTCCCTGATCATCATGATCAATATCAATTTCTGGATGACGATTTATGTTTTGCTGCCCATGATTTTGTTTGGCTTTGTTTCAATGAAAGCTTTTGGCTATATCCGGCCAATTTTTCGCAAACGCGGACAAATCAACGCCGAAGTGACGGGGCGGTTGAACGAATCGTTGAACGGCATTCGTGTGATCAAGGGCTTTAATGCGGAGAAGCAAGAAGTCAAAGTTTTTGAGAAAGGCGTTGAGCGGCTGTTTGAGAACGTGAAAAAATCTCTGACTTCAACGAGCCTGATCACCAGCGCCGCGACGTTGCTGATGGGAATCGCCGGGGTCATCATCATGGGTGCGGGCGGTTCGCTGATTTTGGACAACCAAATGACCATCGGCGATTTTTTTGCGTTTACGCTTTACCTTGGATTCATGGTCGCGCCGATTGTGCAAATGAGCAATATCGGCAGCCAAATCACCGAAGCGTTTGCCGGGCTTGACAGGATGGAAGAAGTCTTGAATCTGGAGCGCGAAGGTTTGGAGCCGGGACGCGAGCAATCGCTGCCGGAAATCAAGGGCGACATTTCATTCAAAAATGTTTCTTTCGCCTATGAAGAGGGTAAGGACGTAATCAACGGTATAAGCTTCGAGGCGCCGAGCGGTTCGGTGACGGCGCTGGTTGGCAGTTCCGGCTCGGGCAAAACGACGATTGCCGGGTTGGCGGCTTCTTTTCTCAAACCAAAGTCCGGCACGGTAACGATTGACGGCTTGGACTTGTCTCATGTAAAACTAGATAGTTTTCGCAGCCGCCTCGGCGTTGTTTTGCAGGACGATTTCTTGTTTGAAGGAACGATTCGCGAAAATATTCTTTTTCCCCGCCCTGACGCAAGCGAAGCGGAAGTCGACGAAGCGGTTAAGGCGGCGCATGTCAACGAATTTACTGATCGTTTTGAAGACGGCTTGAATACGCTGATCGGCGAACGCGGCGTGAAGCTTTCCGGCGGACAGCGCCAGCGCGTTGCCATTGCGCGCGCCATTCTGGCTGATCCGAACATTTTGATTCTCGACGAGGCGACTTCCAATTTGGATACGGAAAGCGAGGCTTTGATTCAGGAAAGCCTCGGAAAATTGATGCAAGGCCGTACAACTTTTGTCATCGCGCATAGATTGAGCACGATCCGCAAAGCCGACCAGATTTTAGTGATCGAAGACGGCAAGATCGTCGAACGCGGCAAGCATGACGAGTTGATCGCGAAGGAAGGGCGCTACTTTGCGCTTTACACTTACCAGGCGCGCATCTAAAACTCGAAATTTTTTGCGAATTTCGTACAACAGTTTTCGTTAACTGGAATCCATTTGATTACATTTACTCTCGCCCGTCGCATGACGCGATAGATTTTCTTGAGAGATTGCTTGTAAAACGCGACTCAGGGGAAACGCTTGCAAGCTTGACGCAGCAATTGGCTGCGGCCAGGAAGGACTCTCTTTGCGATTGACATTCGGACCTGTTCCACAGCTAGATTGTTTTCAGTTACCAACGGCATGATTGGCAAGCGGATTTCGAAGTACCGAATCATCGAAGAGTTGGGGCGAGGGGGGATGGGTGAGGTTTATAAAGCCGAAGATACAACGCTTGGCCGTCTTGTCGCACTGAAATTCTTGCCGCATTATCTTGCCGCTGAGGAAGAAGTCAAACTCCGCTTTATCCAGGAAGCCAAAACAGCCTCGGCTTTGGATCACCCCAATATTTATACGATTCACGAAATTGACCAAGCGCCCGACGGCCGTCTTTTTATCGCAATGGCCTGCTACGAGAATGGTTCGTTGAAGGATCGGATTGAAGCGGACGACATTGAATTAGATCATATGGTCAACCAGGCCGCAGGGCTTGCCAAAGGCTTGGCAATGGCGCACAAGAAAGATATTATTCACCGCGACATAAAGCCCGCCAACCTTCTTTTCGCCGAAGACGGCACGATTAAGCTCGCCGATTTTGGACTCGCTCGTTTTACTTCTCAGACGCGCCTGACTCGCCATCAAGATACGCTCGGAACAACGGCCTACATGGCGCCGGAGCAGGTCGCCGGTTTTGACGCCGACGCCCGGTCTGATTTGTGGGCGCTTGGGGTTGTGCTTTACGAAGCTTTGACGGGGCAATTGCCGTTTCGCGGCGAGTTTAACGAAATTATCATCTATGCGATCGGCAATGAAGACCCCGCTCCGCCGGAAACAATTAATCCCGAAATTTCTTCTTCCGTGAGTGCAATTATCATGAAGTTGCTGGAGAAGGAGCCGGAACGACGATATCAAAACGGAGATGCTTTATCAAATGCGCTTGATGACGTCACGCTGGAAACGGCCAGCCAGCGTTTTTTGGAGAAGAATGATGGGAGAAACGAAGTTCAGAGGACGAAAAAAAATAAACGCTTTTCTATACTCAAGAAAATGCTGGCGATGCTTGCAGTAGTGGCTACGTCGTTTACTTATTATTTTGTCCAAGAATCTGGAGATACCCCTCCCCGGCAGTCGGCGACAATTAACGTCACTGTACTGCCGATTCTTAACGGCGGCACTGATGCTGAAGATATAAAAAAATCAATTATTATTGCCGAGTTGATCAAGGCCAGTCTGAGTCGATCAAAATACATCGATCTGATCCCTTCCGAGAAGTTTCTCACACCGTTTAATGAAGCCGAAGCGCCCAACTTTCTCGAGATGTCTTCGGAAACGGCTAAAGAACTTTTTGAAAAAACGAAAATCGAGGTTGCGATTCACTCTTCGTTTATTCGAATTAATGACAATCACTTGCGGTTGTCCGTGACCGTTTATGACCTTAAAAACGGAGAAAAAAAACTGACTGAAGCTCTCGATTTTTTAGGTGATTCTGACTTGAATGAGATGGTTGATGATTTTGTCACCAGGGTCCGGTTTGAGCTCGAAGCAAAAGCGCTTGGTTATGAAGTTTCGGGGGAGCGCGTTAGGACCTCTTCGTTTCGGGCGTATTTATATTACCTCGGCGCTCAACGCGAAAGGGAAATGAGAGAGTATGGGAACGCGGTTGATTCGCTGAATCAGGCGATAAATCTAGATCCTATGTTCGCCCGAGCTTACCTGGAAAGGGCGAAGACTTACAACGTATTGGGAGATGAGGAGCGGGCTTTAAAAGATGCTGCCGAAGCGCTCAGACGATTGCCCAAAGGCTCGCCAATCGCCAAGTTTGAATTTGAAATGGAACAAGCGAAGATTCAGAAGCTTTATGATGTGGTTTTTGAAAACTTGGAAGAGTTGATTTTGCTCGATCCAAATAATCCTGAGTGGTGGTTTCAAAAGGGATGGCATCTTACGTCGATTGAACGTCAATTGGAAGGAGGCGTTAATTCTTACAAACATGCGATAAAGCTCGACTCATCGCAGGCGAAATTTTACCGGTATCTTGGCAATGCGTTCGTTTTGTCGGGCCAAGTTGATGAAGCGGAAACGGCGTACAAACAAGCTGTCGAATACGGATGGAAATCCGCAGAAGGGCATAGTCGATTGGGCGGGCTGTATATGCTCACGGGGCGTTATGAAGAGGCCGATTCAGCTTTTGCAAAGGCGGCGCCTCTGGTTGAGAAATCTGAGTCCATCACGCTGCTTAAGGGACGATTGGCCTTGAGAAGAGGTAAGCAGAAAGAAGCAAAAGGTTTGTTCCAAAAATATAAAACGATGGCTTCAGGGAATGGCAAGAAAAGAGAAGGCGCCCTGGCTTTGTCGCGTTTGTATTTTGAAAATGATAAAATCGATAAAGCATTGGAAGAATTGACTCCATTCATCGGCTCGTCCTCCGAAAACATACGAATGAAATGCGCTATCGGGTTGGCGCGACTGGAGCAGGGCGAGCCTGGAGCCGCGCTGGCGCTTCTTGATGAAATGGAAGAGCATTTTAGCGATGCTGCGGTAAACTTTGAGAAAGAGTATTATTATCTTTTAAAGGGAAAGTATTTTGAAAAAACAAAGAATTTTGATGCGGCGATTGCAGAATACATTGCGGCGTTAGAATTGGGGGTCTGGGAGCGTGATCTTTTCGAATTTTGCATAGCCGAAGCATGGTTTCTCAAAGGCGATTTTGCGCAGGCGCTGAAAGCCTCGGGCAAAATCCTTGAGATTAATGCTGCTTCTGCAAAAGCCTATTTCCTTCGCGGCCAAATCTTTGAAAATAAAAATGATCGCGCTCGAGCAAAAGCGGAATTCCAAAAATGCCTGGCGATTCTTAAGGAAGCTGATGCGGAAATGCGACTCTT
This sequence comes from uncultured Deferribacteres bacterium, assembly GCA_964014485.1. Classification (GTDB taxonomy): domain Bacteria; phylum Zhuqueibacterota; class Zhuqueibacteria; order Zhuqueibacterales; family Geothermadaptataceae; genus CAXHAT01. Next base: position 45,956 of record CAXHAT010000023.1, on the reverse strand, counting down.
GCAAAAGGTTAAGGAAAGATTGGCGCCATAATTGTCTACTAATTGCGCGTTTCGGTTTCCGTTCTGAAGCGTTTCAGTTTTTCGGGGGACAATTCCAGGGGGATAAGAACTGGGGTTTGCTTACCGGCCGAGAATCTGAAAATCAATCCATTAACAATTCCATACAAAAGGAGTCTGCCATGATTGACGATTGGCCTGATGTTATTTCTGATCCGAACGCCGTAAATCGCGGAAAACTAACCGGCCCTATGCCCGACATGACCCGCTTGCAAGGTTTCGATGAAGATCTATATTGTTTTCTGAAAACGATCAATGATACGCTGCAAGTGGTTATTGATCGGCAGATGACAACCGAAGCAATGATGAACAGCGCTATGTCAGGAAAAAAATCCAAGTAAAACGCTCAGATTTTTAGACTGTCGTAACTTTTAAACTGAACGGAAATCGGAACACTTTTTTAAACCGAGTGGCGAAAATGAATGTTTTTAAGAGAACTGCAAAAACGCCGGAGTCGAACCGACTTCATGCTCTGGTGCGAATTACGGAACTGGCAAAGACGCTCGCCGCCATCGACGACTTCGAAGAGATCCTTCGCTTATCCCGTTACGAAGCGAAGCAATTGTTTGCGGCTCACGAAGCCTTCCTGCTTATGATGAACCCGCAAACCAACGAAACAGTCAGAATGATTCAAGGGAAAGGTAAATCGAGTAAGGCGGAGAAAGACAAACATATACAATACTCCGTCAACTACTGGATTTATCAAAATCGAAAGCCGTTTTTCTGTAGGGACGCCAAAGACGACGAAAGACTGCGGAAACAAGTGACGCATACTCATGACGCTCAATCCATTATAGCCAGCGCTCTCGAGGCTGAAGGCCAATTCCTCGGCTCTTTAATGCTTGTCAATCGGCTGAACGGCCCCGTATTCTCCAAACAAGACCTTGATCTGCTCGAACGCTTCGTCTGCGTCATCTCTCCACATCTGCGCAATAGCCAAAAAATCAAAGAGTACTTCGCCCATGTCGATGATGAAGGTCTACTGAAGAAATACAACGAAGCTGGCTTGAAGGGACGCAGTGAAACCATCCGCAAGCTCGTCAAACAAATCGACACTGCCGCGAAAAGCGTCTCAACCGTTTTCATCGAAGGCGCTACTGGGACGGGAAAAGAAGTTGTCGCGGAACTCATCCATAAATTCAGTGATCGCGGCAAAGCTCCGTTTACGCCTATTGATTTCAGCACTATTCCCGAGAACTTGTTGGAGAGTACGCTTTTTGGTCACAAGAAAGGCGCTTTTACAGGCGCCGAAGAAGATTGGGAAGGATTGCTTGCGGCGTCCAACAACGGTGTGGTTTTTCTGGACGAAGTGCAAAACATCCCTCTTGCTCAGCAAGCCAAGCTGTTGAGGTTTTTGGAGAGCCGTGAGATTCGTCCGGTCGGAGGTACGAAAACGACACAGGTCAATGTCAGAATTATTGCAGCATCGCAGACGTCGCTACAAGAGCTTGTCAACGGAGGCAAGTTTCGCGAAGACCTCATGTATCGGCTACTAGTCTACCATTTTCGCATTCCGTCTCTGGCCGAAAGGCGAGAAGACATCCGTATGCTTGCATACCATTTTTTGGATATTTCTCCCGAAGCGCAAAAGAAAAATGCGAGCAAGTTTGCACAAGATGTGATCACATTCTTAAGAGAGTATCCCTGGGAAGGAAATATACGGGAATTACGGAACTTCGTCGAGCGCTTGGCGGCCAAGCTTCCCGAAAACGTCAACATCATTCGACGCGCCAACCTTCCGCAAGATTTTAAGGAAGCGTTTGACGCCTTCCAGCGACAAAAAACGAAGGAAGAGTCGCTAGCTTCGCTTGCTGAAGTTGTTGCAAAGGCTGAAGCGCCGCATATCGAAAAAGCGCTCATTCGTCACAACTGGAATCGCTCGCGCGCTTCGGTTGCTCTCGGCGTCACGGAAGGCACAATTCGGAACAAAATGGCCAAGTATGGAATCGGGAAATCGTAAATTTCTACGAGTTTGTGAGCGTATAATGCAAAATCGTAAAAATTTGCGAGCGAGATCTGATCTTTGGTACGCATATCTGTACGCAAAATTTTACGACTGCTGGGGCGTTGCTAAGAACAGAGCGAATAAAACCATTAGGGCAATCATTTAAACTCCCTTCAATAAAAAAAATCAAACCAATTTTGAGCCTGCGGGTCAGATTCTCGCTAGTTGTGGCATACTGATTGAAAACATGGGGTGCAAAGTTAATGAACACGAAAAACGTTAAACTAATATTTGACGTTCCCGGCTTCGCGGACGAAGTTTCAGACCAGATTATTTTCGACTGGAACGAGCGGATTCAAATACTTGCCGACCGTTCTTTGAAAAGGCGTAAAAAAAGCAAATTTCTACTCGATCCGGCCGATTTATTGAACGGCCAAACCACAAACGCCTGTAAGTGGCCAATCAATCCTGCCATGGTTCGCGCCTGCCTTTCCGAAGATGAAGACTTGACGCGCGAATTATGTGATTGGGGGCTGCTGGCAAGGCTGTTTTTACATAATGAATATGCAGAATACAAAGTCGTTCGCAAGAAGGATGACAAGGGACGAATGCGCCCGAAGCGCGTCATCGTTTCGACGGAATTGCGGGAGTACTGGGGGGCTCTCGCGGCTTACCAGCCCGAAAAGCTGAAGGAAATAACCCAGGTAATAGCTGGGCGAGAGATCAGGTGGCAAGAGATTTACGGGCCTGATCTTCAGTCCCCAAACGATGTTGAGTGGGATGAACGAGAACGACGATTTAATGCGCATACTGCGGGATTTGGCCGCTACCGATCGCAGTTCGGCTGGCATCCTCGCGGAACGCTGAATGCCGAATTTAATCTTTTCATGATGGTTCCCATAAACGGGTTGCAGCATTTGATTGATGTTGTCGCTTTGGGGGCGCAGGCGTTTGTCGTCATGGGGGGAGATGATAAACGCCGCGAAGCGACAAAATATGAAATTCTTGGTCAGAATGCCCGAGCCTGCCGACATGCTGACGCAACCGTCGCTCTGACTGCGTCTCGCATTGCTCATCTAGGCCAACAGGTTGCCTTTGCCAATCCGCTCGGCGTTTATATCAACACCGATGTGAAGGCGTTGACGGAGAGTTTTTACTTTGAAAATAAGCCTGCTCCGCCGGAATGGGTCAAATTATCACGCGGCAAGCCCGGTATGTATCAACGGTTGGAATTCGGGCCGAGAGATGATGATCCGGTTTTTCTCGATGAAATTTTTGTGGCGACTGGAAACGAAGAGCGCCGCGTCGCTGGAGGATTTGACGTAGTCAGCAAAATTGAGGTCGGGCCATTGATGGCGATTGGGGATGGTCCGACCTTGGGGGACGATGATTTTGTCGAAGTTAAGTCTGTGACAAACCCGCTCGGCTGCCACAAAGCCAAAGAATGCGCGCAGTTTGTTGTTCCGCTGTTAAACGCTTATAAAAACCGATAGCAGGGGGGCGACATGTTACAACAAGGCGTATATTGGGGAGAGGGGCAGAGAGCGCCCGCATCGTTTGGCTTATTGTTTTTTGTCATAAAGGAAGGGGCTTCGACGAAAGAAGTTGGTTCCGCGATTCATGACCTTTGGACAAAGCTGGAAGAGTTTCAAAGTCAAGTGAATTTGGGAATCCCGGAACGAAACATCCCATCGCCGGAACTGGCTCTCCTGATTGGATATGGAAAAGCGATTTTCGCACTCAACGGCGTCAAAAAAGCCGAGCCGGACGGGTTGGCGCCGAAGAATCAATTCAGAACTTTGGAGCCCCGCGTCGGTAATACGATACTTCGAGGGGCTGGGCTCGGGTATGAGAAGACGGCCGCACGCAATCCTGCTGACTGCGGCGTCGTTGTCCAGTTTACCGCAAAAACGCAAACGGCTGTTGAGCGCGGAATTGTTGAAGCGTGGCGAATATGTACGCGAGAAGAGAGCGTACTCAAAGCATTGAACATCAACGGTTCTTACATGGGATTTCAACCAAAAGACGGCAGGAGCTGGATCGGATTCCATGACGGGATCTCAAACTTGCGTCACGGAGAGCAGCGCCGACAAACAATCGAAGTTAAACAAACCAGACCTCAAGACGCTTGGACAAAAGGCGGCTGCTACATGGTTTTCATGCGCATGCCTGTCGATCTCGAAGCTTGGGAAACGATCAGTTTGGCCGAACAGGAAGCACTGGTTGGACGCGATAAGCCAACCGGATGCCCGGTCACAGGCCTAATCAATTCAGATGGGGACTACTCGCCGATTTCCGCTTGCCCGCCTAGACCTCCCGAATTTTTTGAAGACCAAAGCTATGATCCTTTTCGCGAGCCGCCGATGGCTGTAGACGATATGATCAAGCTCAGTCATGTCCAGCGTGCGAATCATCACTCGTTTGACTTTGAAAATCCCGATTCGCTACGCATTTACAGGCAAGGCTATGAGTTTTCAGAAGGCGTTGTTGAAGGCAGGCCTCGGGTCGGCTTGAACTTCGTTTCATTTGTCGATACCCCCGCCCGCGTCATGAATTTACTGACGCGCAAGGATTGGCTCGGCGGCGTCAATTTCGGCGGCCCCGACGATGGGAACTCGCCGGTATTCACGCATGTTGCGGCAAGCGGAGTTTGGTTCGCGCCTCCAATCAGAAAAGGGGATTCGTACCCCGGCGTACAGATTTTCATTTGAACTGGACGGTTTGGTTGCAAACAAATGAATGACGTCTCGCGCCTTCATCGACTGTGCAAGCAAGCCGCCCGGATGAATTCTGATTTTTAACGTACTCAAAAAAATCCGGGAAGCGCTCTCAAATAGTTGTCTTTTTGACCTATCTCGATTTTGGCAAGGTACTTGCCAAAACAGGGGTGTACAAGGGATTGTACAAAGAAAAACTCAAAGGATGAAAAGAACAAAATTGAAGAGGGTGCAAAATGTTTGAAGTATTATTCGTCTTGTGCGGTTGCTCGTTGATTGCTTTTGCTCTCGAAATTTCGGGCAAATAAGCGAAATTCAAGCAAATTTGCTCACATCCGGGCAAAACCGGATAAAATTCCAATAACTGTGTTAGGCCGGCCGGGAACAAAACAATTCTTGTTCCTGGCTGGCCTAATTTTTTTACCCCTATTCCTCAAAAAACTGCGCTTTAGGAAATCCTTGAATCTCAAGGAAATGATTCGTCAAAACTGACGAAATTTCAAGACATAATTTTCGTTCTTCTCCCAACTGAATCCACCAAAATGAATTCCAAAATAAAAAACGCTTGCTTTAGTCGTATCTGATTATATTTTTAGCTAAGCCTAAAAATATATTTCGCCTTAACTATTTCTGGGTAGTGAGATGAAGATAAAATTTTTACTTTTTGTACTTGGGGGTACGCTTTTATTAACCTCCTGCGATTCGATCCTGACCGAATCGCCGCCTGACGATCAGATTTTTGACGCACCGCTTGATGATTTGTCGACGATTCAACTTTCGGCGCATCTGGCCGGCGATGAAGCGTTTGGAGAAATTTTTACCCCGGCAACCGGCCTTGGGCCTGTCTTTAATCAAGCCGCATGCGTGACTTGTCACATCGACGAAGGGCGCGGTCACCCGTCCACAAACTTAGTCAGATTTGGCAGGGAAACGGCGAACGGTGAGTTCGACTACATGGTCGATCGCGGCGGCCCCCAGTTACAAGACCGAGCAATCCCCGGCTACCCCGCTGAACAATTGCCGCAAGAAGCCACAGGATTTTCCGAGCGCGGCGGCCCAATCGTCGTCGGACTTGGTTTGATTGAAGCCATCCCCGATGAAACAATCCTCGCAAATGAAGATCCGTCCGATGCTGACGGCGACGGGATTTCCGGGCGCGCCAACTTTGTTGAAGCCCCGGAATGGCTCGAGTTACAGGGAAACAAAGTCATTCGTAACGGCAAGTATCTGGGCCGCTTCGGACGCAAGGCGACAACTATCAACTTGTTGCAGCAAACCGCTAACGCCTACCACGATGATATGGGGATCACCACAGATTTTATCCCGGAAGAAATTTTTAATCCGCTCGTCGGCAATCGCGTCGGCGACAATGCGACAGACCCGGAACTTTCCGCCGAGGTCGTCAACAATGTCGTTATTTATCTGCAAACGCTGAGACCGCCGCTGCGCCGTGACATCGATTCGCCGGAAGTGCAAAACGGCGAACGCATTTTTTCGGAGATTTATTGCGCTTCCTGCCACATCCCGACCATGGAAACCGGCCCCAGCCCAATCGCGGCTTTGGCATTCAAAAACGTTGAGTTGTACTCAGATATGCTGCTCCACGATATGGGGACGGAGCTGGCGGACAATTTTCCGGAAGGCGACGCGACCGGAACCGAGTGGCGCACAACGCCGCTTTGGGGGCTTGGCATCGTCGAAAATCTTCTCGGCGGCGAGCCATTCTATTTGCACGACGGACGTACGTCTGATTTAACTGAAGCTATCCGTTTGCACGGCGGCGAAGCGACCCGAAGCCGAGACATGTTTTTGAATTTGAACGAAGACGACAAAAGCGCGCTGCTGGCGTTTTTAAAATCGCTTTAAACCGGAGCCTGAAATGCAAACACGAAGAGAATTTGTGGGGAAACTCGGCGGAGCCCTTGCGGTCGTATCATCTCCGGCGCTTATGGCGGGCTGCGCCGGCGGCCTGTCGTCCTATCGCGGCGAGATGGCAAACGGTTTCATCAAAATTTCAAAGGCTGACAACGCACAATTGCTGACCAAAGGCGGGCTTCTCATGGTTCGTGCTCAAGATTTGCCCATCCAGATCGCTGTACGCAATATCGGCGAGCAAGGCGTGACGGCGTTTTCAACCGTTTGCACTCACGCCGGCTGTGAAGTCCGCCCGATGCCCGACGGTTTTGAGTGTCCGTGCCACGGCTCGGCCTTCGAGCTCGACGGCGAGGTCGCCGAAGGACCCGCTTCTGACCCCTTGCAGCGCTTTGAAGTGATTGAAAATGAAAACGAATTTTTGATAAAGGTGAAGTAATGTTTCTACCCATTTTTTTTTTCAAGGGCGGAATGAGCGCACGCCCCCAATGTTATCTTGGAGGAATCTATTTCGCCCCTCCGCGAGAGTTCGGCTCAAAAATGCTCAATAAAAAAACGTTTCAGAACGTTGTGGTAACGACACTTTTTTTCTTGTTTGGAATAGGCAAGCTTAACGCCCAAACTTCGACGACGGATTCCACCAAGACGCCTTTCCAACAAGGCGGCATTTACGACCGCCCCTACATTCTCAAACTCGGGGGAAACACCGCCGTCGGCGGCTACGCTGAAATGAATTCAAATTATGAACAGACGGAAGGCTTGACCGAAGGATTTTCCTTTGAACAGCGCCGCTTCAACATCTTTCTCTATTCTTCTATTTCGGAGAAAGTAAAACTGACTTCTGAGCTGGAGTTTGAGCACGGCACGGAAGAAATCGCCCTCGAAACTGCTCTTGCGGATATCCTTTTTTCCACGACATTCAATCTGCGCGCCGGAATCCTGCTCCCGCCCATTGGACGCTTCAATATCACCCACGACAGCCCGCGCTACAATGTCATCGACCGCCCTCTGGTTTCGACGCAGATTATTCCCGCCACGCTTTCTGAAGTCGGCGTGGGCGTTTTTGGAGCGCTTTACGCTACACCCTATGATCGCTTCAGCTACGAAATCTACGCTGTGAACGGATTGGGCGACGGCGTCGTTCTCGGCGATGCGGGCGGCGTGCGCATCCCGGCAGGAAAAAGAGAAGAAGCGTTTGCAGAAGACAACAACGGCTCGCCGGCTCTGACGGGACGCTTGGCCTACAACTCGCGTTTTGGCGGCGAGTTCGGACTGTCGTTCTATTCCGGAGCCTACAACACTTACTCAATTGAAGGCGATGTTATCGATCACAAACGCAACGTTCGGATTCTCGCTTTTGATTTTGAGTATCGATGGCGGCGCTTGCTGGCTCGCGGAGAAGCGGCGACGGCTTCAATCGACATTCCGACGGATCATGTCGACAACGATTTTCTCGCTGAAAGTCAGCGCGGCTTTTATTTTGAGGGAAATTATACTTTCCTGCGTCGCCCGCTTTTCGATATGCCGGACGCAGCGTTGTCGTTTTTTACCAGATTTGACTACATCGATCTCAACGTCGGCGAATTCGACAAGACGGCCCAAAATATTGGCGATGACGTTCGTCGCATTACGGCGGGCGTCGGATTTCGTCCGACTTCCGACACCACGCTGCGAATCAGCTATTGGCGACAGTGGTCGAACGATTTCGCCAATAATCTGGCGAAGGCCGCGAATATTCAATTTGGGCTGGCGACGTATTTTTGAGTTAGGCTATCACGCTCAATTCCAAAAAGAGAGAGACTCAACTGTATGTTCAGATTCAACACGACAGACAACTGGAGTATAGCACATAGTCATGGCCACGCCGCGATGGAACTGCTACGAACTGCGCGCGATCATCAAGTGGAGTTCATGTCAAAGGGGGATGAACTCGATAATCACGAACTGGTGTCTCCTACGTACGCCAAGCTAGTTTCTGAACGAGAATTCCTTACACGCAAATTCCTAAAGGTGGCCGGAGCTAGCATCATTCTGTATCAAGCGATGATGGAGGCACTGATCAATCATGCCTTGGAAACGGAGCCATTGCTTGCGGGGTTGAATCCACGAAACTTTGCGGATAAGTGGAAAAGGTCACTGAATCAGGTTGGGCGATCAACCACGTCAATTTCCACTTACGTAGCGGATTTATACAGGAAGTTCCGGAATCCCCTCGTTCATCCGAGCCAAGTTACTTCAACGACTTTTGACGGTATGTCCGTGGAGACTATAGCGCAATCCTACCGCCATGGATGGGACGCGTATAGGGAACTCTGGGATGGACTAGGCCGCCCGCATGGCAATGACTCTTGGGAGATCATGTGCAATGCCCATGATCTGTCTGAGTTTGCGTGATCTCTGCTGAAGCAAATTCAGACAGCAGAATAAGCATCGACACACAACGCATTCTCTCGACGAGAGGGTAATGTGCCTAACCGTAGCATTGTCCTGACCCAAATCAGCGCCAGCTGTTTTGGACAATACATGCGCGACCGGTCTTCCTGGAAGCTTTTTCATACTCGTTCCCAGATTTTGAACTGGAAACGAGTATGAAAAACTGGATTGGCCGCTCGTAATCTCTCGTTCGAAATCCCTCTTTTCTCCCTCCTCATTTTTTAATTATCCCATGCGTAATCAAGCCATTTTAAGGAGAAGTATCATGTCAGGACTTATCGACCGTCATTATATTGAAAAAACGCTCGCCAAGCTCGTGCAGATCAATTCGATCAATCCGCTGCTGGATAGAACAGGCGCGGGCGAGGCTGAAATTGCGGCGTTTATTGGACATGACTTGGAAACTCTTGGCTTCAAAACCACGATTCTCAACACAGCGCCGGGACGCGATTCCGTCGTCGGCGTGTTGCGCGGTAAGGGCGGCGGCAAGTCATTGATGCTCAACGCACACATCGATACGGTCGGCGTCGAGGGCATGGAAAATCCGTTTTCCGGAGAAATTCGCGATGGAAAATTGTACGGACGCGGCGCTTTCGATATGAAAGGCGCGATGGCGGCGTGCATGGCGGCGGGCAAAGCGATTGCTGAAAAAAATATTCAACTTGACGGAGATTTGGTGATCGCTGGCGTCGCGGACGAAGAATTCACCAGCATTGGCACGAGCGACGTGATTCGGCATTTCCCGACGACCGCCGCCATCGTCACGGAACCGACGCAGCTTGATGTTTGTCTGGCGCACAAGGGCTTTATTTGGCTGGAAGTTGAAACACACGGCGTGGCGGCACACGGCAGCAAATTCATGGACGGCGTGGACGCCAACATGCACATGGGACGTTTTTTGGCAAAGCTGGATTTGCTTGAAAAAAAATTAAGAACCAGCAGACAGCACGCGCTTGTCGGGCCGGGGTCGATCCATGCGGCGACTCTGCACGGCGGCACGGGAATCAGCACCTACGCCGCCAATTGCAAGCTGGAGATCGAACGCCGAACCATCCCGAGCGAGACGGAAGCGCAAATCGTCGCCGAAATTCAGGGGATCATTGATACGCTGGCGCGGGAAGACGAAGCATTTTCGGCAAGCTTAAAAGTTACCTGCGTGCGCGACGCTTTTGAAGTTGACCGCGACGCGGGGATCGTGCAAGGCGTGACGCAGGCTTCGAAAAAGGTCTTGAAAAACGAGCCAAACTATTTTGGCGACACGCCCTGGATGGATTCGGCGCTGCTATCGTCGGCAGGCATCGAAACTGTGGTGATCGGCCCCGGCGGAACCGGCGCTCATGCCGCGGTAGAGTGGGTTGACCTCGATTCAGTTGAAAAGCTGGCGAAAATACTGGTTGAATCGGCGATAAATTATTGCGGCGAAAAAGAATAGAAAAGGAGCAGGGATGACAGACAAAAAATGGATGATTTACGGCGCTTACGGCTATACGGGCGCACTGGTTGTGGAAGAAGCGGTCAAGCGCGGACATCGTCCTGTGCTGGCCGGACGATCACGCGAAAAACTCGCCCCAATCGCCGAAAAATTCGCGTTGGAATCCCGGATTCTCAACTTGAACGATCACGAAGTTCTAACGCGCGCGCTGGAAGACGTTGATCTTGTTTTTCACGCTGCGGGGCCTTACGTCCACACGAGTGCGCCGATGGTGGACGCTTGTTTGAAAAGCAAAACGCACTATCTCGACGTTACCGGCGAAACGAGTGTTTTCGAGCACACGCTGTCTTTGGATGAAAAAGCAAAAGCCGCTGAAGTCGCCCTGATTTCCGGCACAGGCTTCGACGTTGTGCCGTCCGATTGTCTGGCGAATTATGTGGCGAAAAAAGTAGAAAATCCAACGCATTTGGAGCTAGGCGTAGCGGCGTTGAACGGCTTGAGTCCCGGAACGACAAAAACAGCTTTGGAGCATATGCACCAAGGCGCTTTCATTCGGCGCAACGGCAAGCTTGAGAATATCAAAATGGGATCAGATGTTCGGCAAATTCGCTACAATGATCGAGAGCGGCTTTGCACCGCGAATACTTGGGGCGATTTGGTGACGGCTCACGCATCGACGGGCATTCCAAGCATCACCGTCTACATGGCTTTTCCGAAAAAGCAGATCGAACAAATGCGTCGCTTTGGCGGCCTCGGGCAAAAACTGCTCGCGATTACGCCAATCCGAAGATTAGCGCAAAAGTGGGTCGAAAAAAACGTGTACGGTCCAAATGCGAAAATCCGCGAGACGGCGCGATGCCATCTTTGGGCGAAAGTCTGGAACGAAAACGGCGATTCCGCGGAAGCGTGGCTCGAAACAATGGAAGCTTACCAGCTTACTGCTGTCGCCAGTTTACTCTCGATTGAAAAAGTGCTTACCGGGGGAATTATTGGCGCCATAACGCCGGCGCAGGCTTTTGGGGCGAATTTTGTGATGGAGATTGCTGGGACAAAAAGGATGGATGAACTCGCGGAATAGTGGAATGCCGGAATCGTGGCTTGATCGAAATTGAGCTTCCGAACAATCCAGGAATCCAGCATTCCATCAATCAGAGATTACTTGCTTGCGGCTTGTTTCTCCAAAAACGGCTTGAGAATTTCGATTGGAATTGGGAAAATAGTCGTAGAATTATTTTCCGTCGCAATTTCCGAGAGCGTCTGCAAATAGCGCAATTGCAAAGTCGCCGGGTCTTGACTGATGATTTTAGCAGCTTCCGCCAATTGTTTGGACGCTTGAAACTCGCCTTCCGCGTGAATAACTTTGGCGCGCTTCTCTCTTTCCGCTTCCGCTTGCTTTGCCATGGCGCGCTGCATCTCGCTAGGCAAATCCACATGCTTCAACTCAACTTGTGAGACTTTGACGCCCCAGGGATCGGATTGAGCATCAATCAGGCTTTGCAGCTTTTCGTTGATTTTTTCGCGCTGTGACAGCATTTCATCGAGTTCAGCTTGTCCCAGAACCGAGCGCAAGGTCGTTTGCGCCAACTGTGAAGTGGCGAACAGGAAGTCTTGAACTTTGAGCACGGCCTTGCCGGGATCGAGAACGCGAAAATAGAGTACGGCGTTCACTTTGACGGAAACGTTGTCTTTGGTGATAACGTCTTGCGGCGGCACGTCCATCGCGACAACGCGCAGACTCACGCGCTCCATTTTATCGATAAGGGGAATGAGAAAAATGATTCCCGGCCCCTTATCGCCGATATAGCGTCCTAGTCTGAAAACAACGGCGCGTTCATATTCACGAATCACCTTGATCGCGCTGGCCAATAGCATGATGAGAAAAACGACTATTGGAAAAAGCGTCGTGAAAGTACTCATCCTGTCCTCCTTTTTTTGGGTGTTTAGGCTGAAGATTTCAGGCTGTTTGCTGAGCAATATGTAAAAAAGCTTTTAGCCGACAGCCTTAGGCCTAAGCCTATCTATGCCTTACTAATTTTGAGCCGCATGGCTTCAACGGCTACGACCTTAACGCGGTCGCCCTTGTGAATTTCGGAGTCGGTATAGGCGTCCCATAATTCGCCGTCTACCAGGACGGTTCCTTGCGGATCCAAGTCCGACTGCGCCTTGCCGATTTCACCCACCAAACCCTCTTTTCCGGTGGCAACTTTCTTTTGGTGGGCGCGAAACGCAAGACCGAGAGCGAAAACGAAAAATCCAGCCGTCAGCAGCGTGAAAATGATGATAATTTCCAACGAAACCTCGACTTCGTTTAACAAATCTTCGGGCGACTTGAAAAGCATCAATGATCCAATAATCATCGCTGCGACGCCGCCCAGCGTCAACATGCCGTAACTTTGAATTTTGACTTCCAAGATAAACAAAATGATCGCGACGACAATCAGAAGCAACCCAGCGTAATTAACCGGCAGCGTTTGCATGGCATAGAACGCCAGAATAAGACAAATTGCACCGACCGCCCCTGGGAGGATCGCTCCCGGATTCGACAATTCGAAATAGATGCCGTAAAAACCGATCATCAGCAAAATGTAAGCGAGATTGGGGTTGGAAAGCTGGTAGAGCACGCGGTCGCGCCAGGACATCGGGCTGCTGATCACTTCAGCGTTCCTGGTGCTCAGGATTTTTTCGCCGCTTTCCGTCTCGGCTTTCATCCCGTCCAGTTTTTCCAGCAAGTCGCTGACGTCTTCGGCGATGAAGTTGATCACGTTATTAGACAGAGCTTCCGTTTCAGTGATCGAAACGCTGTTCCGCACGGCGTCTTCAGCCCACTCGGCATTTCGCCCGCGCTTTTCCGCCATTCCTTTAACCTGTGCGACCGCGTCGTTGGTCACTTTTTCCATCATCGCGGTTTGCGTTGAGTCGCCGCCGGAACTGCCGTCCAAATTGACGGGATGCGCCGCGCCAATATTCGTCGAAGGCGCCATGGCGACGAAGTGGGCCGCGTAGGAAATAAAAACCCCGGCTGACGCCGCACGCGCGCCGTCAGGAGCGATGTAAACGATAACCGGGACTTTGGCCCGTAGAAAGCGCTTGGTGATGTCGCGCGTCGATTCGAGCAAGCCTCCCGGCGTATCCAATTGCAAAATCAGAGCTTCAAATTTTTCGTCTTCAGCGCGATTAACGCCGTCGACGATGTATTCAGCCACAACTGGATTGATGGCGCCGTTAACGTCAAGCAAAAGCACGCGAGAATCTTGAGCTTGTACTGAGCTAGTTAAATAAACAAGGAAGGCGGCGAACGATATTAAACAGCGAGTTTTGTGTTTCATAGCATTTGCCTTAAATTTAAATCGGTAAGCTATATTTTTTTGTAAATTTGGCACAAATTAATGCATTGACGCTTTTTGATGAAAAAGAACTTGAACTTTCGATAAACTGGTTTTATCTCGAGCCAGCCGCAAATCGTAGTTTTGTTGCATGTTGAGCCACAACTCAGGGGTAGTCCCAAAAGCCTTGCCAAGGCGCAAAGCCATTTGCGTACTTATTCCTACGTTTCCATTAACCAATTCCGATAATGCTTTGCGAGAAATGCCGAGACCCTTAGCGGCTAAGGCCAAGGTTAATTGCAAAGGTTCAAGATACAACTCTTTTAAAACTTCTCCCGGGTGCACCGGTTTCTCCATTTGCATTCCATTCATCCTTATTGAAAATCAATGGTAGTCCAAATAATCTACATCATAAACATCGCCATATTCTAAACGAAATACAATACGCCAATTTCCGCTTACCCGTACAGACCATAGATCTTGTTTGTCGCCGACTAACCTATGCAAATTCGATCCGGGAAAATTCATGTCTTTAGTTTCTTTGGCGCCATGAAGCAATGTTAAAATAAGGCGTAAACGTTTTATGTGGTTTTGATGAATCCTCGATGCGTCGTCCTTTTCGAAAAACTTTTTGAGTCCCTTGTGTTTGAAGGATTTGATCATACAGCAGGCAATTTGCGAAGGTCAAGATAAAATCTGGTCTTTGCTAAATTTCTCGGCGCTATTGCTGATTAACCTTTGGTGATTTCCACGAAGGCAGTTTTTCATTTTGATGCAATACATTATACTTCTTGAGAATGTCAATCGTTTCCTGAATTGGCAGCGCTTTGGTCGTGCGACCATCAAAACCCGTGACGGAAGTCGCCATGAACAATGAATTGATAATCGCCTCTTCAGTCGCTTCAACAACGGCAAGGAAAAGCGGCGACATAGCGTTGTTTCGTAAAGTCGTTCTCGTAAGCGTCCGCTCATTTTCAGACGGCGGAATTCGATTGGCCGTTGAAAAAGCAATCACGTAATCTCCGCTGCCGTTCGAGGCAAAACCGCCGGTTCGCGACATGCCGAGCATGGCGCGTTTGGCCAAACGTTTCAGATTTCGCGAGGAAAGCGGGGCGTCCGTCGCGACAACCATCATGATCGAGCCGTCGCCGTCCGGGTATGGCAGGGCGTTCTTGTAAGCGAAAGAATTCAGTTCTCTCCCAACCGGCGCGCCGTTGATGACTAATGCGCCGCCGAAATTGCTCTGCACCAAGACGCCAACAGTATAGCCGCCTAGACTTTGCGGCAAAACGCGCGATGAAGTGCCGATTCCGCCCTTGAAGCCAAGACAGCGCGTCCCGGCGCCTGCGCCCACGCTGCCTTCAGCGACCGGCCCTGACGCGGCGTTTTGAATTGCCGCCAAGACGTGCCGCTCGTTAACGTGTCTGCCGCGAATGTCATTCAAATAACCGTCATTGGTTTCGCCGACAACGACGTTGATAGAACGAACGTTTTCGTTTCCGGGGAGATTCAGCATGTAGCCGATGAGTGCGTCCGCGACGCGCGAAACGTTGAGGGTATTGGTGAGCAGAATCGGAGATTCGATCTGGCCAAGCTCTTCGATTTGGGTCGATCCCATGAGCTTACCAAACCCGTTGCCAACGTAAACGGCGGCGGGAACTTTTTCTTGAAAAAGGTTGTCTGCGTGCGGCAAAATCGCCGTGACGCCCGTCCTGACGGAATCACCGAGAGTCACGGTTTCCTGACCAATTAAAACGCCGGAAACGTCCGTAATTCCATTAAATTTTCCAGGCTGAAAAACGCCGATTTCAACGCCTGCGGCTCGAGCGCGAATACGGTCAGAACTTGGAGTTTGTGAGCTTAAAAGGTCGGGTTTGGCCATAAGGAAAATGATGGAAAAACATATAAAACTATTCGAGCGGGCTCGCAATTTTAGCTTGACATTCTGCTGATTAATCATCATTATTCTCCCGCACTATGAAGGCCTTCACGCCCTGCACCAGCGAGCGTAAATCAAAGACCAATACCTAATTTTAGGGAGCTTAGCTCTGAGCGTGTATTACATGCCTCATCCCGGCTGTTGCGGGATTCAGTGGACGTAAAAAGCGTTGAGGCGGCGCCCACTGTGTCAATAAAGGTTCTTTGATTACCAAGCTGATGCGGGGCTTTTTATTTTTGGGGTTTTTCCAACCTTTCACGCGCGACTTGTACGGAGTCGTCAATTTCAAACAACAATTCCAAACGCATCCTTTCGAAAATATCCTTCATTAAAGGCTGCAATCCGGCGACTGAAAGCCTGCCGTCGCGTTTTTCGATCTCGTTCTGTGCGCCGATAAGCACGCCTAACGCGGCGCTGTTCATGACGCTGACTTGCGATAAATCAAAAATCACTGAGTTTACGGCGGATTCAAAGAATCGTATGATTTCGTCCCCAAATTTGTCGGAAGTTTGCATGTAGATGCGTTTTTCGGTGAGCTTCAGGATGGCAATATCTTCGTAGAGATGGACGGTGAAAGTTTCAAAATTCGAGCTTTCCATGCTAGGTTTCTTTGCTTTGAGGATCCAATTTGAAGAGCCGGCAAGTATGGGTCAATTCAATTTCTGAATTGTTTTTTTTGCATTTGTAAAGAAAACGCGGCGGCTTTTCGTTGGACAAAAACGTACTGCGAAATTTGCAATTCTCACAGACCGCCTGCATATGTTTTTGGGGCGCGGGCAAGCGCCTGACAACACGCGTACTTGCCTTGACAAATCTCAGAATTTCAGTAACTTGCTGTAACATTTCCTTAATACGCAAGATTGCCCAAATTTGCAATAGAAAAAGAACCCCGAACATGAGCAAAAGCGCCCCGAAAAGCAGCGTGGTTTGCGACAGTTGAGTCATAAACGCGTCCAATTTTCAAGAAAAAAAAAGCATGGAAATTTGTATCTAAATACATGTCACGAAACGCCGTTGCGAACGGGCCCCGCCTTTAGAGCTTCCCGCCAGCTTTCACGGTCTCCAGGAAATAACCCCGGCGTCAAACGCTTCAGTGTTTGAGTGGGCCTTGCCGACGACGATGAATCGTCGCATTCTGAAAAAGATTTACTCACTGATGTTACGCGCAGCAAAGCATTTCTGAAGCCAAACCGAAAACAGCGCCTCATTGCGGCTCGTTCCCAAACTCCGGTTTGGGAATGGAGATGGGCTCGAAACTCCGGTTTCGAGCCAAAGTATTCACTCGAAACTGGAGTTTCGGGTGCAATTGCGTTCCCAATCCAGAGATTGGGAACGAGAATTCGGACGTCCCGAAATCAGGTTGACGGTAGTGCGCTTCTGCGGAATGGCGTTGATAAACAGTTGCTGTATTATGAAGATGGCGCGTAACATCAGTGACTCAGAAGGGATGGGGATGCAGCAACCAATTTTATCAAACCTTCCCACGGGGGCTTTGGTTTTATTCACCTTATTCGCTAAGAATCGTGATTCAAGCTCCCGGCTTTTGGATTCCCAGCCTTCGCATCATTTTGAGCAGATTGGAGTGGTTGGCAATGCCCAGCGCTTTCGCGGTATTGGTGATGTGCCAATGGTTGGCTTCCAAGTGTTGTAGCAGGATGTCGCGTTCCGCCGTGCGCCGAAGCTCTTGAAAGGATTTTTGCTCGCCGCTGCTGTTCAAATTCTCTCGCCCGCCGATTTCATCAGGAAGGTTTTCCGGCAGAATTTCATCACCGTTTGTCGCCACCAGCGCACGTTCCAGGACATTCTCAAGTTCACGTACGTTGTTTTTGCGCCAGTTATAGTTTTTCAGCAATGCGAGTGTTGCGGGGTGAATGATTTTTCTCGGGGTCTTGAAGCGTTTACAAATGCGTTGAATCAAAAATAGAGACAACTCTTCAACGTCAGAAATACGCTCGCGCAGCGGGGGCGCTTTGACAATGTGTGTGGCGATGCGATAAAACAAATCCATGCGGAATTCGTCTTGCTCCGCCGCTCGTTCCAGGTCTCGGTGCGTCGCCGAAACAACGCGTACGTCAATTCGAATCACCCGCGCTTCTCCGCCGATCCGGGTTATTTCGCCCTCCTGCAAAACGCGCAGCAATTTGGCTTGCACCGAAAGCGGCATGTCGCCGATTTCGTCCAAGAAAAGCGTCCCGCCGGAAGCCAACTCGAACTTGCCTTTCGTCGTTTTGCCTGCGCCGGAAAAAGCGCCTTTTTCAAAACCAAACAATTCACTTTCAACCAGATTTTCCGGGATGGCCGCGCAGTTGACGGCGACAAACGGCCCTTTCGAACGCGGGCTAAGACGATGAATTTCGTGCGCAATCAATTCCTTGCCCGTGCCGCTTTCCCCGTGGATGAGAACATTGCTCGGCGCTTCAGCAACGCGTGCGAGATGCGCTTTCAATGCAACCATCGCGGCGCTTTCTCCGATTAGCGGAGAGTCTTGCTGTGCGCCTTTCTTCTTCTCGCTTTTTGTATCCAAAAGCCGTCGGTGGGCGAGCGCGTTTTCAAGCGCACGAACGAGTTGATCGAGCGTCGTTTCATTTTTATCGAAAAAGTTATAAGCGCCCAATTGCACCGCACGCACGCAGCTCTGAAAGTTCCCTCGCCCGGTGTAAACGATGACGGGAATATTCGCCATGTTCTTCTCGACCATTTTTTCAAGCGTCGTCAAGCCGTCCATAACCGGCATTTCAAGGTCGAGGATGACGGCGTCAATAACCTGTCCGACGAGTATTTGCAGCGCTTCTCTGCCGTTGGCCGCCGTCAAAACCTTATGCCCGGTTTTTCGACGTATGTCATACGCAAATTGCTCGCGCATTGCTTTTGTGTCGTCCACAAAAAGAATGGTTTGTTCCGTTGCAGCCATGCTCAGAAACCCGGGTTGATGATCGTTGGAAATAGTCTTCTTGGTGAAACAACGGTAAAAAAAATACTGCGCAGATGCAAATCCTGACTCATGAATCTGTGCAAGCGCAGCGGCGTGTTGAGAGCGCCTGATTTTATTTCCGGCGTAAAGTTTTGCATTTTCTGTTTTCAATCGTAATTTATAGGAAGACAGGAAAGTCATTCACTCACTTCCATCCCGCGGAAGGCGTGAGCGTTGAGAGAGACTGCGGCAAGCATTGCTTGGGCGCGTTCTACCCTCATTCACTCTTGAGACGCAGCTACGCACATGAGAGAGGAGACCGCCGACCAATGCGCAAAACTACTTTAATCGTTCTGTTCCTTCTTACCAGCCACGCCGCCATTCAGGCGCAGCCGCAACAAACTTCTGAAGCAAAGCCCGCCCCTGACAGCCTGATCAATGTGTTGAAAAGTGCTGCAACCGATTCCCAGAAAATCGATGTGCTGTTAAAGCTAAGCCGAAAATTCGCCTACAACGATTTTGAGCGCGCGTTGGATTTTGCGCAACAGGCGAAAGAAATCGCCGAGAAGAACGGCGATACGATGCTGCGGATTCTTGCCTGTAATAATCTTAGCCGGACGCACGGCATTCAGGGGTCTTTTGATAAAGCTCTCGCTGCTGCGCATAGTTCGCTCGATTTATGTGAAACAATTGGGTACAAGCGGGGGATGGTCGGCCCGCTGTTCAGCATCATGAACATATATTTTTACAATGAGCAAGACAGCCTGGCCCTGGACTGGGCGTTCCAATGTCTGAAAATCGTTCGAGAACTCAACGATGAAGTGGGCGTCGCGCAAACATTGAACAATATTGCGGCGATTTATGAAGCCGAGGAAGACTACGATAACGCCAAGAAATTTGCACTCCAGGCGCTTGAAATCAAGCAACGTATCGGAGACGAGCATAACATCGCTTTTACGTTGGGCGTCTTAGGGAAAGCCTACCGAAAGCTTGGTGAGAATGAGAAAGCGCTCGATTTCCTGTTGCAAACCAAGGAAAAGTTGATCGCGGCCAAGAACGATCTGGAACTCTGCAACACGCTGGCGGAAATTGCCGCGATTTACGTCGCACAAGGCGATGACGCCGCTGCGCTGCCGCAGCTTACACAGGGGCTTGAAATCGCCGAGCGCTTAAATTCTTTGTATCAATTGCGCGACTTCAACCAGCAATTGGCGCTCATTTTTGAAAGAAAAGGTGACGTTTCGCTTGCCTACGACCATCTCTCAAAATCAGCGATGCTTGCGGATTCGATTCATCGCAAGGAGCGAGATGAAGAATTCGCTGATTTGCAGGCGCAGTATGAAACGCGACAGAAACAAAAGGCGCTGGAACAAGAAGCCAAATTGAACAACGCTCTGTTTTTTACTTTGGCGCTTGCTCTCGTGATTGTCGGGCTTCTGTACGTTTCGACGCGCTTGAAAAGAAAAACGGTTCTTGCAGAGCAATCGAAAAACCACGCCTTGAGCGCTTTGAACACTAAACTTGAAGCGGAAGTGGCTGACCGGAAAAACGCCGAAAATGCGCTGCAAAAACGCCAAAAACATATGCAATCGCTCTTGCGCGTTTCTGAAAAGCTCGAACTGGCTCAAAACGAGGATGATATTTTTCAGAGCGTGTTTAGCGAGCTGAGAGAGCAGCTTCCTTTTGAAAATTATGCGTTTTTTCTACTGAATCCGGAAAGTGAAAAAGCTGAAATAGTTTGTTCGTCAAATTCAGGGAACGCCTCGCCGGAGCGTTTTCCAATCAGAAAAAAGAGCTGTTCAGCACTCGAAGCATTTGCGAAAAAAGACAAGGTCGTTTGTTATTCAGGATCGCGGTTTCCTGTGGATTTTCCCCAAGAAATCGTTGATAAATTGGGCAACCACACCCTCTGGTTTGTTCCGATTCGTCACGGCGATGCGATCCATGGAACTTTGGGGATGGGAGCCTTTTCTTCCAAGGTTTCGAGCGCGCCTTCGAGTTTGAGAGCCGACTATTTGAACGGTCTCGCGGATCACTTGTCGGCGGCTTTTGAGCGGATCAACGCTATCAGCGCTCAGAGAAAGGCGCAAAAGCAAATTGACCGGCAGCGCGCCTTTTTGCGGCAGGTTTTGGATATTCAGCCGAATTATATTTTCGCCACCAATCAACGGGGCGAATTCACGCTGGTAAACAAGGCGACGGCGGAGGAGTATGGCCAAACTGTTGAAGAGATGCTTGGTCAAAACGTAAGTTCAACCATTTTTAGCGCGATTTCAAGATTCGACGGCTCCGCGGACGACTTGGAAATTATGGCGGCCGGGGAAGAGAAGCTTATTTCTGAAACGCCTTTTGTGAACGCGGCGGGAGAACAACGCTGGCTCCATGTTGTTAAACGCCCGATTGTGAATGATGACGGCGAGGCGACGCAGGCGTTGTGCATCGCCATCGATATTTCCAAGCGCAAAGAGGCCGAAGACGCTCTTTTGGAAGAAAAAGAACGTTTGTCGGTTACGCTGAGTTCGATTGCCGACGGGGTGATCGCGACCGACCTTTACGGCAAAATTACGCTGATGAACCGCAACGCAGAAGTGATTACCGGTGTATCGGAAGAAGACGCTTTTGCAAGGACATTGGACGAAGTTTTCATTTCCGAAAAAGGAAAAAACGAAAATGACTTTGGGGGGTTGGTCAAAACGGTTCTTGAGTCTGGCGAGCTGCTGGAGTCCGCCCAAAGCCGGTCTTTTGTCGATTTGAACGGCGCGTCAAAGCGAATGGCTTTCAGCATTGCGCCGATTCGCGACGTGAAGGGAAAAATTGTAGGTACTGTCGCAGTTTTGCGCGACACAACTGAGCTTGAAAAAATGGCGCAGGAAGCGCTCAAGCTGCAAAAACTGGAATCACTGGGCTTGCTTGCCGGCGGCATTGCTCATGACTTTAATAATATTCTGACCGGCGTTCTCGCCAATATTTCGATCACGAAAATGCACGAAGATTTTCGCGGCGAATCGTCGGCGTTTCTCGATGAGGCGGAAAAAGCCTGTTACCGCGCCCGAGGTCTTACCAACCAATTGCTGACTTTCTCCAGAGGCGGGGCGCCGGTAAAACGCATTGTTTCGCTGCGCAAGCTCCTCAAAAACGCCACGAAATTCTCTTTGCGCGGCAGCAACGTGGATTCTCAATTTTCATTACCGAACGATCTTTGGTGCGCTGAAGTTGACGAAGGACAGCTCAATCAAGCGATCAACAACATTGTTTTGAACAGCAAGCAAGCGATGGAGAACGGCGGCGTTGTAAGAGTTGAAGCGCGCAACGTTTCCGCTATAGATGAAAAAAAGACGCCATTGAAGCAAGGCAAGTACATTGAAATTTCCATTCGTGACAGCGGACGCGGCATTTCAGCAAGGAATCTTAGAAAGATATTTGATCCCTATTTCACAACGAAAGAAAAGGGCAGCGGCCTTGGCCTGGCGACTGCGCATTCGATTATACAGAAACACGGCGGATGCATATTTGCGGAGAGCGAACCGGGGAAATGGACGGAAATGCACATCTTCTTGCCCGCCACTCAAAAGCGGCGTCTGGAAACTCCGCGACGCGTTCGAGAAATCATCAAAGGAAAAGCGCACGTCTTGTACATGGACGACGATCCTATGATTCGCAGTGTAGTGGAGACGATGTTGAGCGATGTCGGCTACACGGTTCACACGACAAAAGACGGTCATGAAACGCTTCGCAGCTTCAAGGAAAAGATGAACACGGAAAACGCTTTTGACATTGTCGTGCTGGATTTAACGATTCCTGGCGGCATGGGCGGCGCGCAAACCATTGAAAAACTTCGACGCATCGATCCGGCGGTAAAAGCCATCGTCGCCAGCGGATATTCTGACGATGAGATTTTGGCGAGATACGGCGATTTCGGTTTCGCGGCTTACATCTCCAAACCATTCAATATTGAAGAGTTAGGCGGAGTGATTCATGATGTGCTTAACGATGTAGCGACGGAAAACGCACGTGCCTAGGCGTTCGCGTTTGAGGAATGTTTAAACTCTACCTGCCGTTCGCTTGAGATTTCCATCAGAGAACTCGCCGTCACGATGGTTATTTTTTAGTTTATAAACTTGATGTTACGCACGCGTCGTTTAGCGCGCTCGATCAGAGCCTGAGATCAACTTTTGATTCTCATTAGCTCCGCTCTGAAGGATACTGTTGGCGAAGTCACAATTCACGGGAAATGCAAATGACGCGACACTCTCATTAGCTGCGCGCTTCAGCGCGTAGGCATGAGTACAAGCGCATTCCCCTTTTTCTCCCGCCGAGTTGACTCGGCGGGAGAAAAAGAAGAGCGCCCGACCGGGTCCACGCGCTGAAGCGCGCGGCTAATGAGACGATGTTTGCTCCAAGATTTAGGTTGTGCGTTGCCGCGCGCAACCGTAACATCAGTTATAAACACAATATTTTGGGGATGAGCACGTACTTACAAAGAGCATTGCTGCTGAGACCATTTGTGATTGCTACTTCATTAAGAGCATGAGATTATGGTGCCGTTAATGAAGCTCTAACCATTCTCTCCCAACCGAAAACAGAATTTTTCCATGAAAAAATTTAAACATGTTTTGAGCCTGGTTGTTTTCCTCGCCAGCGTAAGTGCGGCGCTTGGCCAAACGATGAGACTCTGGGGAGTCGCTTCGACGAAGGGCGCTTACGGTTTCGGAACGATTTTTCACTTAAACCCGGAAAACGGCGATTTTAAGAAAGTTCACGACTTTGACGGCGGCTCAGGATATCCTTTTGCGAGTTTAACTTTCAGTAACGGCAAGCTTTGGGGACTGACCTCCGGCAAAGACCACAAGGCGCGCAAAGGCGATCACGGCGTCATTTTTAGCATCAAAACAGACGGTTCCGGTTTTACCCAAATTCACTATTTTGACGGCGATAACGGCGGAAACCCGTTTGGCGAGTTGATAGAAAGCGACGGCAAACTTTGGGGTATGGCGCGTACCGGCGGCAAAAACAATCACGGCGTTATTTTCAGCCTTAACCTTGACGGTTCCGGCTTTAAAAAAGTGCATGATTTTGACGGTGTAAACGGCAGTCATCCGCGCAACGCTTTACTGGAAAACGACGGCAATTTCTATGGCACGACTCGCGACGGCGGCTCTCAGGGCGTGGGCGTCATTTTTCGCCTGAACATTGACGGCAGCCGATTTACCAAAATTTTCGACTTTGGAGGAAGCAAAGGAGGCCAGCCGGAAAGCGGCCTGATCTTGAGCAGTGGAAAACTCTGGGGCATGACGACGCGAGGGGGCGCGCATAACGAGGGCGGCGTTTTTAGCGTCAATATCGATGGAAACGGATTCAAAAAAGTTCACGATCTTGACTATCCGGCATTGGGAGATTTGATTGAAAGTAACGATAAACTTTGGGGCATGACGGCTTCCCGAGGTAAAAATAACGCAGGGGTCATTTTTTACATCGACAAGGACGATTCAAAATACAGGAAGATCCATGATTTTGACATCGTAAACGGACGCTTCCCTGAAGGAAATTTGGTTGAATGTAACGGCCTGCTCTGGGGCATGACGCGATTTGGCGGCGACTCTAACGACGGCGTTGTTTTTTCGCTGACGAAAGACGGAAAGAAGTTTACCAAAATTTTGGACCTGGACGCCGAGACAGGAGGCAGTCCCTACGGCGCGCTTGTCGAAGCGCCTTTCAGCAAATAGTCTGGCGATTTTGTGCTATTTTGCAATCGAAGTCAGGACGATTTTTCGAAATTCCACTTCCGAGCCTTCAGCTTGCAAGGCGATGCGCCCAGCGCTTGCCGTACAGTCAAAACCGTGATTCACCAAATCGCCGTTGACCCAAACTTTGATTTCGTCGCCACGGCACTCAACCGCCATCTTGTTCCACTCGCCCAGTGGTTTTTCTGAACCGTCGGTCAGGTTGAGGATGCGCCGCTTTTTACCTTCCGTGACGCCCCATTCTTGCTTCGGGCCGCGCCTGGATTCCATATCCGGCACGGTTATATCTTCAACAATGCACCAAAAATCACCCGCATTTTCGTGCGCCATTTGCACTTCAAGCGATTTGGGAAACATTGAGTAAAGCGCACGCGGCGTTGAGGCATGCACAAGAACGCCGCAATTGCCCGGCTCTCCGGCAAAACGATATTCGACCTCGAGACGATAATCCTGGAAAGTCGCGTCGGTGATCAGATGGCCGCGCGGTTCTCCCAAACTGACGAGCATACCGTCACGCACAATGAACGGCGATTTGATCGTCGAGTCGTCATCCATTGCCGGGACGTCGACGTGCCAGCCGCTCAAATCAGTCCCGTTGAATAGGCTCGTCGCATCATTTCCTGAGGAGCAAGAGAAGAGGAAGGATAGCAGCAAGATTGGTATCGTGTATTTTTTCATTCTGAGCAAGTCTGAATTATGGCATGAGAAATCGAACAACACCATCAAGACGCCGGGCTTGGTCCATAGAGTGCGCAAGGCTCGGCGTTTGGCGACATTTGGATCATCTCTTCGAAACACATCCCCAGTTTTTGAAGCACGTTAATCGAAGCCTCGTTGTCTGGAGAGACGATGGCGACGATGCGTTCGAGGCGAAACTTCGTCTTGCCGAGTTTTAGAACGGCTGCCGCCGATTCCGTGGCAAAACCTTTCCCGCAATATTGCGGCATGAACGCAAAACCAACATCGGCGTGCTCCAGCGTTTCTCTTTTCACCAGCCCGCATATGCCGACCGGCACGCCCGATTCTCGCAATTCTGTCAAGTATAGCCCGAAACCAAAGTTTTCGTAACTAGCCATCGGGCCGGTCAGGATATAATTTTTCGCGTCTTCTAACGTCCTCACGCTCTTGTCGCCGATGTTGCGCAGAAACGCGGGATCGTTCAGGAGTTCAAGAATAAACGGAGCGTCGTCGAACGACATTTTTCGCAGGACAAGCCGCTCCGTTTTCAGAATAAATTGTGCGTCTTGCATTTATTCTTGCAGCACTTCCGTCAATGCAGCGCGGATTTCCGGCTCGCGCATCATGTGCCCGTCTTTCTTCCACTTCACATTGTCCTCAGCATCAAAAATGACGAGGCCGTGGTTGCCAAAACCGTATTCCTTGATTTTGGCGACGCTTTCTTCGGCGGTGGCGTCAAGCACCTTGCATTCCAACGTCCCTTCATACTCTTCCGCAAGACCATTCACGATGGTCGTCACTTGTGCACAGTGCGGTCAGCCAGGGATGGCGTAGTAGGTGATTTTGGCCTTCAATTTCTGCTCGCCTTCGTTGGCGCACGAGAAAAGGCCGACAAACGCCAGCGCAACAAAAATTTGCGCAAAGCGAGAGAAAGCGCTTCGGTTAATCAAAAATTTCATCTAAACCTCCGTGAAAAAATCTGGTAGGACTTTGCGGCCTCGATGGCCAAACGCAAAGTAAGTCGCGGTTGATGCTTGTCCAAAGAAAAACGTCCGCCGGGAGATGCGGAGGACGATTGCTCCCCCGAAAATTTCAAAACGTGTTTGCGGTTCGGCGCTTTCGCACCGTACAGCAACGATTCAATGTAACAAAGAAGGCCGATTTATGATAACGCGGAATGGATGCGCTTTCATAATCGGCCTTTCAATTAGGAGTGGAATGCGAAAACCTATGACACGCGAGAACGCCTGCGCGTCGAAGTCGTGTAAACTGTTGTTTGTCTCAAATTTAGGCTTCTGATTTAACGCTAATCACGCCAAGGTCTTCCTGGCTGTGACTATACATGTGAACGTCTTGCTGCGGGTAAGGAATCGAGATGTTCGCCTTGTCGCATTCGATCTTGACGCGTTCGTGCATGTCGAAATAAATGCCCCAATAATCGCTGCGATTGCACCAAACGCGAACCGTAAAGTTTACGGAGCTGTCGGCCAATTCCGAAACGACGACCTGCCATTTCGGTTCACGCAAAATGCGCTCATCGCCTTCGATAAGTCTATTCAACAAATCCTTGAATTGCTGAATATCGTCGTCATAGCCGATGCCGAAGACCATATCGACCCGGCGAGTGGCTTCGACGGAAGCGTTGGTGATGCTGCCGTTTGAGATCGCGCCGTTCGGGATGATAACATTTTTATTATCAGGCGTCTTCAAAACTGTATTGAAAATCTGAATCTCTTTTACCGTTCCGGCATGGCCTTGTGCGTCGATGAAATCGCCGACTTTGTAGGGCTTAAAGAGCAAAATCAATACGCCGCCGGCAAAATTTGCCAAGCTGCCTTGCAATGCAAGACCAACCGCCAAACCTGCCGCGCCAAGAATTGCAATAAATGACGTCGTTTGAATACCCAACATCCCGGCGACGCTGAACAGAACAAGAACTTTGAACAAAACGGATGCAATGCTGCGCAGAAAACCTCGGATTCCCATGTCGAGGTTTCCTCTTTCCATAGCTCGGTCTATCGCTTTAACGACGAGACCGACAATCCAGAAACCGACGATAAGAGTCACGAGCGCTAACACAACGTCTGGCGCATATTGAATGATTAGATTCTTCACGTAAGCGCCAAAATCTTGCACGTTTTCCATTGTTCCTCCTTCCATGGTGAACTTGATGAATTGAAGTGAATGCTTCTTAAAGTGTGTGAGAAATAATATATATTGAATAAAAAAATAACCGGCTCGGCGCTGGTCACATCCCTGCCTCGCCGGTTGATCGTCAGATGATTGCTAAAACGAGATGGAGAACGATGTTGATCAATCATCTGAAATGCGTGGAAAAACAAACAACGCATTCTCAAGACGCGTGCCAGAATGTGAAAGAAATTCAACATTCGGCTTTCAGACGGAGAATTTTATTCCTGGTGTAAAGTCCTAAAAAACAGATTTTTGTATGTGGTCTTTGCCATGTAGCGGTCAATTAGTTTGCTTTAGGTTTGGCCGCTTTTTGCGGCAGGTTAGCTCGGATGTGAGAAGAAACAAATTGGTGAAATGGCTAAACAAAGCGGTGAAATCGCCATTTTGTTTTAAAAGCTGATGTTACGCTACAGCCGCGACGCGATAGAAACTTTTGTCAAAGTCATTCCCGTGCAGGCGGGAATCCAGTGGGTGGGCGCCATTTTCTGGATTCCCGCCTGCGCGGGAATGACTGAAACAAATGTGTCTGGGAGGGCGGGCAGTTCCAGTTTCAATCTGCAGTACTCAGCTTATACAAAAGCCGAAGCACAGAATTTTATCTTGGTTGGTGCGTAACATCAGTTAAAAGGAATAATCGTCGTTTTCGTCCTCATCCCTGCTGGTTCTCCAGGCGTTCCGAGAAGTCTTGGTTTCGTCCGAACGACGCAAAGTGATGAGATTGTAGTCGATTTTATACTCGGCGAGTTCATCTGCAATGGTCTGGTCTTTTGTAAAATAGAAAAGTTGTTGCTGCTCCGCCAAGCGGGAAAGAAGCAGCAGGACGTTGCCCTTTCGTTTGTCGTCAGCGTGGGCCAACGGGTCGTCGAAAAACAGGGGGACGCTTTCAGAAGCGTTTGAAAACAGTTGAGCAATGCTCGATCTCATGAGCAGATAGACGATTTCCTGAACGCCGAAGCTGAGAAATTCCAGTTCCGTCAATGTGCGCGCCTCGCCGTGCGCAACGCGTATCGTGAAATCGGCGGGATCGATGTAAAGTTCCTGGTAGCGATTGTCAGTTATTGTGGCCAAGCGATTGCTGATGTTTTGGGCAAGTCTGGGCGCAAAATCCTTGTGGGCCTCGGCGGCAATGTTTCGCAGTGTTTCGTAGGCCAGCTCCAACGCCTGACGTTTGGTCGTCATCTCTTCAATTTCAGTCTCCGTCGTCGCTAGCATCTCTTCCAGCTCCGACAAGTCCGGGAGCTTCGTCTCACGCTCTGCGATCCGTTCCTGCAGCGCGGCGTGCTCTACCTTTAAGTTTTGCAGCTTTCTCTGTGCTTGCGAAAGCGATTCGCTCAACTCGCTTTGACTTGTAGTCGGCGGCGTGGCTGCGCCGTCGCCGAGCAGTTTTCTGAGCTCGAAAACATTGGTTTCAAGCGCCTCGGGCGTCGTCCCGTCAATCAGCTCTTGTTCCCGAGCGGAAACATGCTTGAGCTCGCCGTGCAATAGATCTAATTTTTGTGTCGAATTTGCCAGTTCCAGGAAGCGTGTCGTGTCTTCTTCGAAAACGCCGCTCCAACAGTCCGCCTTTTCCAGAGTCTTTTTGATTTGGTCGGTCGCCTCGTCCAGCTTGTCGTCCCGTTCGCTCAAATATTGTTCTATCCCGGAAATGCGCTCCTTCAGGCTGCGAATGTCATCCCAGGATTTGCGCCCGATCTTAAGCTGTTGTTTGATGGCCTGCAGGTGTTCCTTGCTAAAAGCGTCATAATGAAATTTTTTGAACCAGTCTAAAAGACGCTCTTCACGCGCTTCAATATCACGCATGTTTGCAGCCGCCTGCGAATGAAGCGATTGCAGTTTCGTGTACTTGATTTGCAGATCGAGAAGCTCTTCATAAACAGTGACGCGAAAAGGTTGGAGGTTTTTTTTCATGAACGACTGCGCGATGAGCAGCGCCTGTTTTTCGCCGCTCAAACTCTCCTCAATGTGGCGAACGGAATTGGCAAGCAAATATTCGAACGTCAGCCAAAGCAAAATGATCGTTCCGACGACGTATTCAAGCCAGTCCGCCGCCTGAGTCATCGCTAAAATGTTTTCCTGAACCGTCGTTGAAGCAGTGGATGAGAGCAGCAAAATCGCGGTCAAAATCAAACCAGTCGCTCCGCGCAGAAAGCTTGAAATCTTCCGATGCTTGATTCGGCTTTCTTCCAGCGCGTGAATCTCTTCGCTGCGTTCGGCTACGGCGTTCGCGTTTTTCCGAATATCATCATGTTTTTCGCCGCCCAATTCGTCCAACGCCTTGCGCACTTCCGGCGTCAATCCCTCGCGGTCATATATTTTTTCGAGTTCTCCAGCGTCTCTTTCACGGTCGCTTTTTTGTGCGTCGAGTTTTTCCCATTCTTGCTGAATTTCGAAAAAGGATGCGTCCTGATTTTTTTGCCAAAATTCTTTGTCTACCGGAATCGCCTCGATTTCAATCGTCTTTTCCGCAAGCGTTTTTTCCGACGTTTCAAGCTCCTTCATGCGCATGTCGCGATCATGTTTCAAGCGTTTGCGCAGCGTCATCCATTTCAAAACCTGGTCGCGATCATGCTGGGAAATGACCGCCAATTGCGAAGTTTGGTCGACTTTTCTCTGTAACGCCTGTTTTTCCACGGAGAGCTTTTGAAAGCGCTCGAAGCGGTTTTTCAGCGCATGATAATTCCAGCTTTGCAGATCTTTCTTGAGCGCAGATTCCCGCTCAACAAGAAACGAAATCTCTTCGGTAATCTCGTGCAACCGTGCATAATCTTCGGCAAGCGATTCGCTCAGTTTTTGACGTTCATCGATTTTTCGTTTGCAGTCGTTCATCGTTTGATAAGCTCGAAACAACGGGCCGGACTTGCTGCGTTCCGTGCCGAACATGCGAATCGCAGCCGAGAGACGATTCAGCGCCATGCGTGCGGAAACGTCAGTGGCGGCGCTGTCGACAAGGCGGATAATCGTATCGGCGATTTCCTGAGCTTCATGCTTGGAAAGCGTGGTTAAATCCCCTTGCTTGACACATGCAACGGCTTCAAAAACCGGCTTCGACATGCCGAGATGACGGTCAATAAAATCCACGAAACCGCGCCGCTTGCGCGTAAATTGATCAGTGATCTCGCGCCCCGTTTTTGCATCAAAAATATGCGTTTCCGGCTCCGGATAGTCGAATTTTCGGGTAATTAAAAATTCTTCCCCCGAATTGCTCGCAAGGTAAAGACTGCCGCCGTACTTGGCGCCGCTCCATGGACGGAACCGTGCGTGTGTCCGTTTTTCAAGCGGCGAGGAGCGTCCGCCCTGGTAAACACCGTACAGCATCGTCAGCAACGCTTGCTGCAACGTGGATTTCCCCGCTTCGTTTGGCCCGAGAACGATGTTCAAATTCGGTCCAAACTCAAAATCTTCCTCGACAAGTGCGCCAAAACCGTCGATATGTAATCGGCTCAACTTCATTGTTTTAACAGCTTGCCTTCTTCAAAAGCGTCCAGGCCGTACTTCAGCGCCATGCGAACGATTTCCTGATCTTCGTCGGCGTCCATCAAAACGCGCTGCAACTCTCGCGTAAAAGCGCCGCGTACCGTTTGTTCTTGAGAAATGATGTCCACGTCGATTTGTGAACGCATTCGGTCGACAATCACGACATGTTCGAAGTATTGCAGCAAGTATTCTTTGAGGTATTCCTTGTCGAGGTGGGCGTCGCTTTGCTGAATGCCGGATAATTGCAGACGCAGGAAATTGGCGTCTTGCGCGCGTCTCCCGGCGGCAAGCAGCGTTTCTTCAGCCAGAGTATGCGCGTCGGTCGCTTCCGAAGACGGGCTGAGTGAAACGGTAAGAAACGCCTGCGTCGCGGTCGGGATAAATTCGCATTCGACAAATTGATCGACGATGTTTAAAAATATGGCGCCGTGCCTGCCGTCTTCGCCAAAACTGAGCGGTTGGGGACTGCCGGGGTAAGCCGCCAGCGGTTCGTCCTCGTCGAGCATTCTCATGCCGTGATAGTGGCCCAGCAACGCAAAAGTGAACCCGGCGTTTTCAATATCGTCCAAACGAAACGGTGCGTGCGCGGCGCGATTCTCGACAAAATTGCCGACTTCGGAGCCGTGCATCAAAAGAATGTTGGTCTTGGCCGCTTCGGTGCGCGTGAAAGCTTCAAGCGGGTTCTTCCGTTCGCTTGGAGAGCAATGGGCCATGCCCCAAACGGCGAAATCAGAGTTGACAAAAAACGGTTTGATCGCAGAATCTCTGAAGATGAAAACGTTGCCCGGCCATTTGAGTCGAGCGTAAGGCGAGGCGGGGCTGTAATAATCATGATTCCCCGGCGCAATAAGAACGGGCTTTGGCGCCAAGTGCTGCAAATTCTCCATCACAAAATTGATCGTGTCTTTCGAGACGCGGTCGTGCTCAAAAAGATCGCCGCCGATTGTGACGACGTCCGCCTGCCGTTCTATCGCCAGATCAATCATTCGCAAAAAAGTCTGGCGTAATCGCATCCGGCATTCGCGCGCGACTTTGGGCGGGAGGTGACTTTCAGAAAAACCGACGTCCAAGTGCAAGTCGGAGAAGTGGAGAATTTTCATAAAAGTTTGGAAGCGATCTTGAGAATCGTTGATTCGCTTTTTTAACTGGAGTCAAACGCTTCAGCGTTTGGTCGAGCAGTTTCACACTCACAGGGGGCTGTCCAAAAACATAAAATCTTTAAAACGATACACAACATGTCGTAGGGGTTCAAGATTTTGAACCCCTACATGCGGTATGTCTTTCATTCAGAAGACATGTTTTTGGAAAACCCAGCTTCGGGCGAAGTCGCTCTGAAGAACGCGATACGGGAAAACGGCGCAATATACAAAGATTAGCGTCGCATGTCAAGCAGGCGGGACGAGCAATAAATGGCTGTTGTTTTTGAAGTTATTAAAAGAAGATTATGCTGAAAAAGACAAAGAACGCGCGTTAAGTATTTCGTTTGCGTTTAATGGTTGCAGGTCAGATTCAGACACAACGATAACCGTCAAGGTTTCGCCGAGGGCGTTGAAAATTTCAAGAGAATAACCGGCTTCGCCGCCGTCCGGGTCAGGATGTTCGTCAACAATTGTTGCCACGTCGCCTTGCAGCAAATCCTTCTCGGGAAAATCGCGCGCTAACGCCACGCGGTCAAAAATTTTGTACTTGTTCATGATTTCTTTACTTCGCTGGATAAAGAGTGATAAACTTGGTTTCTCCCGAAACGGTTTCTTTCATCCAAATGGTCTTTATCAACAGAACTTTGTTGTTTGGCCCTCTCAGAGCGCCGCTAATCTTATAAACGACGCCATACTTTGTTCGCTCAATCTCTTCTGCTTCTAAGGGCAAAATCTGCTCTTGTAAATCTCGCTTTAGAGTTTGCCAATTTTCATTCGTATAGCCCGCAGATGATAAAAATTTGGATTTGTCGTTTACTGGTCGCCATAAAAGCAAGTAACCATACAGTTTTTCAGGAGCAATTGTAGCATTCTTCGAGAGCTTCATTTAAGGTCTGCAGTGTATGCTAAAGAATCGATCACCCTATTGCTGAACATATGAATATAGCTATAGCGAATTTAACTTGGAACGTCGATTTCCATATAAAGCAAGCCGAGACCGTGCGTCTTGCCTTGAGCGTCCGTCTTCAAGCTTTCGGAGCCGCCGCCGCCGAGGGAGTCGTGCAGGATGAAATTGAGCGCGCGAATGTTGGGAATTTCATAACGTTCAACATCTCCGTGACAAATCTCGCTGAAATGCGCTTTCACGCGCTCCGGCGTTAAATGCTTTTTCAAGAATTCATACCCGGCGTCGTCATAAGCGACAACGCCGACGTTGCTGGCGTCGCCCTTATCGCCGCTGCGGGCGTAGGCTATGTCTTTTAATTGAATTTGGCTCATATCGATAGATTGTTTTTAATGGGGTTATTGTCGCTTTCACATAACTAATGCGATAACCGTTAATCCGGCATCAATACCGACGAAATCTACAAATAAGTGCGCTTGAAAGACAGCCTGAAGGCTGGACTACAAACGACCGTTCTCTATTTACGCTCATATTTTATGACAGCTTTGCGCTTGTAGTCCACGCTTCAGCGTGTTTCTCGCGGCAAAATCGAGGGCTTCAAAAACCGCTTCTCTTGTTAACCTCGAATGTGCCGCCAAAATTTGTTCAATTGATTCTCCCGCCGCCAGTTTTTCCAGTATGAGTTCCACGGTAATACGCGTACCGGCTATAACCGGTTTTCCCATCATAATTTTGGGGTCAGATTGAATCATACCCTCCTCCACAAAACTATTGATTTCAATTTACTCTTGATCTTCCAAATCTTCCGCCACGTTCGGCGCGACGGTGCGGATCGTGTCCAGACCCTGCGGCTGCGGCAGAACCCATTTGACCGGCTGAACCGTGCCGTCCTTGCGCAGCGTGCGCTCAACGTACTTGTGTTTCAGAATTGAGTGCTCAACCCAAATGTCGTCTTCGATCACACAGCCGAAAATATAGGACGTTCCCTTGATCAAAACATTGTTTCCAATACGAATCGGGTATTCGTCGGAGCCGGTCATGTTGACGCTGGATTCGATGCTGCAATTTTCGCCGATGACCAGATCGCCTTTGATGATGTTGTTTTTGAATATCCGCGAGTTTTTGCCGATCTTCATCTTTTGATGCGGATATGTGCTCAAATGAACGCTGCGCTGCAAAACCACGCCGTCGCTGAGTTCGACGTTGCCGGAGACGTAAACATTGCTCTCAATGCTGACCTTGCGCGCTAATTTCACCCCGGAGCCAATATGAACGCCCTTGCCGATTTCAATATCCAGCGGGCCGAACTCACGATCCATTTTAAGCAAATCTTCAATCACATCATCGGCGATGAAAAAATCTTCCCGGTCGGCGACGGTGATGGTGTCCTTGAGCTGCTCGTATGCTTTTGCGCGCGCAATGCTGTCCATTTGCTTCCAAACGCTCTTGACGTTAAAGCCAAGCACGGCGTCTTCGTCCTGTGTTGCAAAGGCGCGAACGCTCAAACCGCGTTGGTTGAAAATCGCAATCAAATCCGTGACGTACAATTCGCCCTGGACGTTGTCTACGCTGAGCGCGTTGATGTTTTCGCGCAAGGACGCCGCGCTGAAAGCGTATAGTCCGGTATTGAATTCTCTGGTCTCCAGCAATTCTTGCCGCGAAAAACGGTAGGTGCGATTGCCGAATTTCGTCAAGTAAGATTCATTTTCGCTCAGAGATAGAATGTCTTTATGTTCTTTAATCTCAATAACTTTTCCTGCATCTTCGCCGGAAGAAACGCCTTCAGCGTCACGTTCGGGAACGCGCACGATTCGGCCATAATAATTCTCTTCCGAAGGCCCGTGGAAGAGGCTGGTGAGTACCATCATGTCGCAGTTGTTTTCATCAAACGCTTGTCGAAACTCCGCGACAACTTCCTTGTTCAGCAGACCCGCATCTCCGGGAAAAACATAAATCGCGCCGTCGTAATTAGCGTCCGTCACGGCGTCCAGCGCGATCCGAACCGCATGGCCGGTGCCTTTTTGCTCGGCTTGATAAACGAAAGCGCGATTGGCCGTTTCGCCGCATGAAGACGCAACTTCATCGGCTTTGATCCCAACCACCAAAATCTGATTTGCGCTGTTCAAACCGTCGCGAGCGGCGTTTGAAACGCGCAAAACCGTCGGCACGCCCCAAATCTCGTGCAGCATTTTCGGCGTTTCCGACTTGATGCGTTTGCCGTGTCCGGCGGCCAGAATGATGGCCAGGGTTTTGTCGTTGTAATTCAGTTCATCCGACAATTCTTGCAGTAATTCATCGATGTTTTTTTCAATGTCTGACATGGCGTCCTCTCCTGACGTTTTGCAAAGCAAGCCTTCTCGGAGTGTTGGAAAAATGGAATCTTGGAGTACTGGATTCCCAAAACACTCCATAATTCCAATAATCCATCAATCCAGTCTTTCTCGCTTCAGTTCCTCTTTTCTGAATTAAAACTTTTGTATTTTGATTTGTGGCGAAATGAATTTTTTATGCAAAAGCGCCGGCCAGTAACTCACGATTTCCGTCGCTTTGGGTCTGCCGCCGGCAAAACCCGTCACGCCCGGCGGACCGCTGGTGACCAACGGCACGATCTCCATGCCGAAACGATTGACTTTTGCCTTGTCCGCATCTTTCACGCCAATGCGCAACAAGATTTCAGCAGGCTCAGGCGGCGATTCAGCGATCCCGGCGTGGCAAACGTTCGTGCCGACAAACTCGACCAGTTTGTTGTCTTCGTCAAACGTGACGTTGTCATAAGCCAGACGATCCCAGATAATCTCAGCGCACAATTTTGCTTTTTCCAAAGCGTCCGGCCCGGCGATTGTGAGCTGACCAAGCGCTTTGTAGCCGTTTAGAAAACTGATCGAAGCTTTCAAGAAATCCGTCGGGGGCTTGCCTTTAACGCCGATGATGCGCACGCGATTTTCGCCGTCTTCGGATAGGTTGATCGTCGTAAAGTCAGCGATGACGTCGGGCGTCATATAATTTTGCGGGTCGCCCATTTCGTAGACCAATTGCGAAGCGACGGTTTCAACCGAAACTTTGCCGCCGGTTTTTTCATGCTTGGTAATCGTGAATTCGCCGTTTGCGCCCGCTTCAATCACCGGATAGCCGACGAGCGCCAAATCCTCGATCTCACGCCAATTGGTGTAATTGGCGCCGGTGCATTGCGCGCCGCATTCTACAATGTGTCCGGCAACCGTCCCTGCCGCCAATCGATCAAAATCCGTTTCCTGCCAGCCGAACTCGTGAATCATGGGGCCGAGCACTAGCGACGGATCGGTGACACGTCCGCAAATAACGATGTCCGCGCCTTGACCGAGTGCGTCTGCAATCGGAAAAGCGCCGAGATAGGCGTTTGCAGAAAGAATACGCTCTCTGACCTTTGTTAGCGGTTCGCCGTCGTCCATGTTTTTGAGCGGTTCGCCGTTGCCCAGCAGCGAATCGATCTGGTGAAAAATATCATCCCCGGCGACGGTCGCCACGTTGATTCCGGATAACCCCAGCTTGCGAATGACCTCGCCGGTCGCGGCCATGCATGCTTCCGGATTCACGCCGCCAGCGCTGGCGATAATTTTCACGCCTTTTTCGTGCGCTTCCGGGAGAATACGCTCCAACATGCGGATAAAATCCGTCGCGTAGCCTGCGTTTGGATTGCGGCTTTTGAGCTTCTGCATAATGCTCATGGTGACTTCGGCGAGATAGTCGAGGGTAAGGTAGTCCAAATCGCCCTCGCGAATCAGGCGAATCGGCCCCAAAATCGAATCGCCCCAGAATCCCTGACCGTTAGCAATCAGCACTTTTTTGGCGTTGTTTTTCATGATTTGTTGAATGTTATTGGGCTTGAGTTTAGGTCAAAATGTGTAGGGGCGTATCGGAATACGCCCCTACAAAAATTACTCTAAAAGCCAAAACTCGCAAAGAAAAAGAAGTTCGAGAAAGCGTCTATACGGCCTTGGCTGTTTCTTGCGATTCAAACCAGGAAACAATTTTCGGCATGAACTCGGCTTCGAAGCCGCCCGGCATGTAAATATTGAGCACCCCAGCGCGAGAATCTGTGCGATTTTCAAAATCGTGCGTGACGCCAGCGGGGATGCGAATAAAAGAACCGCGCGACGCGTCGACCCAATCATCGCCGATGCGAAAAGACATCGTGCCTTCGATGACATAAAAAAGCTCTTCATTGGCTTCGTGCGAGTGCGGGCCCGAACCCGGCTGGTGCGGCTCAAGCCACCATTCTGAGACCGAATAACGGTCGTTCGTTTCATCGCCGTCCGCTTTGAAGATGCTGCGCATTGGGCCGCAATCATATTCTCGGCCTTCGTTTGGTTGAAGGAAGATCGGACGTTCTTTTTTCATCAGAATTTTAGATTACCCGAGATTCTGCACGTCAATTGTCGCATTTGAAATCATTTGTTGAAAGAGCGCTTTTTCGACAATTTTAGTTCGGCTGCAAGACTTCTTTTGCGCCTGATGAGATTTTGCCTCTCATTAGCCCCGGCTTTCAAGCCGGGGTTTTGGTAAAATCACACTTTTCTTCTCCCCGCCCTGAAGGACGGCGCTAATGAGAGAAAGAAATTATTTCCATCTCCAATTCTTGTGTGCGGAATGTCGGATTACCTAACTCTGACAGGGTTTTAAACCCTGTCAGAGTTAAAAATTAGTTAAAAATCGTTACATCCGCATAACGCCGGTGATGTATTGTTCCGTCGGCGGGTTGTAGGCGGCGATTTCGAGGCCATTGATGAGCGACTCGCGCGTCTTTCGCGGATCAAGAATATCATCGACGATCATGCGTGCGGCGGTGTAATAGGGCGACGCTTCGTGCGCATATTTTTCGACGAGTTTTTGGCGAAAAGCCTCGCGTTCTTCGTCGGACAAATCTCGCTTGGTCAACAAAACCGTGTCCGCCGCGACGCCGCCGTCCATCACCGCAAGTTTGGCGGTCGGCCAGGAATAAATCAGGCGCGGATCGTAAGCTTTGCCGCACATGGCGTAATTCCCGGCGCCAAAACTATTGCGCAACACCACGGAAAATTTCGGCACAATGGCGTTGGCCTGCGCATTGACAAACTGCGAACCATCCTGAATAATTCCGCCGTTTTCCGCCTGCTTGCCGACCATGAAGCCGGTCACGTCATGAAAAAATATGAGGGGAATGCGGCGCTCATTGCAAAGCATAATAAAATGCGTCGCCTTGTTGGCGGAATCGCTGTAGATGACGTTGCCCATCTGGAGTTGCGGCGGCTGCGGGCGGCCAAGATGATCCGGCGGCATGTCTTTTTTGACCGCTTTGCCTTGATTCGCCACAATCCCGACTGGAAAGCCGCCCATCTCCGCAAACGCCGTCACAATGGTCGCGCCGTATTCCGGCTTAAATTCTTCAAATCGACTGCCGTCCGCCAAGCGCGCAATGATTTCTCGTGTATCGTAAGCTCCGGATTTCGAAGAGGGCAGGATTCCAAGCAGTTCATCGGCGTCATAAAGCGGGGAATCGGCGGAGGCGCTTGCGCTTTTGGGCGAAGGGTGGAGCTGAACCGCCGCCATTTGGTCGCGAATCCAGGCGAAAGCGTCGTCTTCGGAATCGAATTGATAATCGGCCACGCCGCTGACGCGATGGTGCATGGTTGCGCCGCCAAGCGTTTCCATATCGACTTCTTGCCCGACGGCGGATTTGACCAGGAACGGCCCGGCGAGAAACATGCTGGAGTTGGCGGTGATCATGGCGAGATCGCTCGACATGCCCGGCAAGTACGCTCCGCCTGCCACGCAAAATCCAAAAACGCAGGAAATCTGAGGAATTCCCATCGCCGCCATTTTCGCGTTATTGCGGAAAATGCGGCCAAAATGTTCACGATCCGGGAAAATCTCCGCTTGCCGTTCAAGGTTCACGCCCGCTGAATCGACCATGTAAATGATTGGCAGCCGGTTTTCCATAGCGATTTCTTGCGCGCGCAGGTTTTTTTTGCAAGTAATTTCCACCCATGCGCCGGATTTCACCAAGGGGTCGTTGGCAATGATGACGGCTTTTTTACCTGAAACCGTGCCAATGCCGGTAATGACGCCTGCGGCGGGGTAGCCGCCCGGAATGTCTTCGTACATCCCGTAGGCCGCGAAAAGCCCGATTTCGTGAAACGTTGAGCCAGGATCGATGATTTTTTCGACCTTGATGCGCGCGGGATACTTCCCGCGTTTTTGCAATTTTGCAACGGCCTTTTCGCGCGGCGTCTTAATTTCCGTTTGACGTTCATTCAAAACGCGCATAAGATCGAGCATGCCGTTTTTGCGCGTTTTGAAATCTTCAGAACGAACGTCAATCCGAGATTCGAACGGCTTCATTTATTGAATGTCTTTGATTCTCAATTGGGTGGTTGTGCGGCCTTGCCAAGTGTTTTCATCGATGACATAAGCGATGCTGAGATTGCCGTCGCTGGCGCGAACGCGGTGCATCATGCCGCCGAGATTGAAACCAATGGCGTCGAAGGAAACATCGTCTTGACGTACTTTAAAACGCAAGTGATTTTTGCCGACGATGGCGGGCATTCCGACGATTTCTACGTTTTTCGACACAAAGGTTGGGCGCAGGTTTTGCGGCCCAAAAGGGGCGAGGTGCTTCAACATGTTTTTGAAGCGTTCCGTGATATCGACAAGCTTGATTTCGCCCTCGATATTCAAGGTTTTGGTGAGAAGTTCTTCAGTCAGCAGATCACTGGCATAAGCATTTATGCGTTGTCTGAAAGCGTCAATATTTTCGCTGTTAATACTCATGCCCGCAGCGTATTTGTGTCCGCCGTAGGCTACCATCAAATCTTCACACGATTCCATCGCTTCATAAATATTGAAGCCGGAAATACTGCGAGCGGAACCTTTGCCAACGCCATTGTCGATGGCGATCATCACGGTTGGGCGATAGTATTTTTCAACGAGACGGCTGGCGGCTATGCCGATTACGCCGGGATGCCATTTGTCAGAAGCGAGCACGAAAGCGGCTGATGTTTCCGGATCATATTCTTTTTCGATAATGCTGACCGCTTCGCGAAACGTCTTTTCGTCAAGGTTGCGACGCTGCTGATTTTCTTTCTCAAGGACGCTGGCCACGGAAGCGGCTTCATAAAAGTCTTTCGCGACAAGAAGGCGGACGGCGCGCATGGCGTCGCCCATGCGTCCCACCGCATTAATGCGCGGCGCGAGCATAAAGATGATTTGTCCAGTGCCGATTTTCTTGCCCAGCAAACCGGTCTTGCGCATGAGCGCTTGCAAGCCAACGTTTTCCGTTTGGTTGAGTTGTTCAAGGCCGGCTTTGACCAGAATTCTATTTTCGCCGACAAGGGGGACAATGTCCGCTGCACTGCCAATGGCGACCAGTTCCAGCAATCCCTTGAAATCTTCAAGGGATTGCCCCAGGCTTTGCATAATGCCTTGAGCGAGTTTAAATGCAACCCCGACTCCCGCAAGCTCTTTGAAAGGGAAGGGACAATCAGCCCGTTTCGGGTTCAGGATAGCATTTGCCGCAGGCATTTCCGGGCCGGGCTGGTGATGGTCGCAGACGATAACGTCCATCCCAAGTTGTTTTGCATGCGCAACTTCTTCAATCGCCGTTATGCCGCAATCCACCGTTATGATGAGATCGACGCCTTTTTCGTGGGCGATTTGCATTTGCTCGACGTTCAGGCCATAGCCGTCGCGAACGCGATTCGGAATGTAGAAATCGGCGAAAAATCCCAGTTGCTTGAAGAAGAGGTAGAGCATGGAAGTGGACGTGGCGCCATCGACGTCATAATCCCCGTAGATCAGGATTTTTTTCTTGTTTCTAATGGCGTCGAGCACGCATTCAACGGCGGTTTCCATGTCCGCCATGAGGTAGGGATCGTGCAGTTTTTCTATACCGGCGTTAAAAAAATAGGTCGCGTCTTCGCGGGTTTCAACGCCTCGGTTGTAGAGAATTCTTGCCATAACTTCGGGCAAGGCAAGCTCTTGCGAGAGTTGTGTAATCGTTTCCGCCGGGGCTGTATCTGAAATATTCCATTCTGCGTACATTCAGAATTGATTCTCCTGTACTCAAAAAATATCCAAAGTATGCCTGTAAGCCGAATTCTGTTTTCTCCCGAGTAAACGGGAGAACGACGGCCATTTATCTAGGCCATAAGTTGCCCTATGGCTCGAGCGACCTACCCGTTCCGTCCTTTCCGAAAAATCAGAAAGATTGGGCGGGCTACCCTCTTTCCTCGCAAACGAGGAAAACGGAAACTACTTGGTCTTGCTCCGAACGGGGTTTACCGTGCCCCCGGACGTCGCCGTCGGGGCGGTGAGCTCTTACCTCGCCGTTGCAACTTTACCGGCTTCCGGAAATCGGGAGACGGCAGTCTGTTTTCTGTGGCACTTTCCTTCGATCACTCGAAGTCGCTGTTAGCGACCGTTCCACCCTGTGGAGTTCGGACTTTCCTCTCTCTCGCAAGCAGCGAGACAGCGGCCGTCCGGCATACTTCGGATATTTTGTTATAATTTATGCTTCAACCGCTTCCGCAGTCTCCGCTTCCATTTCTGGTTCTTCTTCCCAAAACAAGAGCCTGCCGCAAGATTCGCAAGCGTACAAGCGTTCGCCCATCCGCACTTCCATAACGCGCTGAGGCGGAATTTGCGTGTAGCAGCCGCTGCACGCCCCGCGAACGATGCGAACCATCGCTAACCCGTCGCGCCCTTTGCGGATCCGTTCGTAGGTGCGCAAATTCTGAGGAAGAATATCCGCGATTAATGTTTCGCGTTCGTCCAAAAGCTTGTTTTCCATTTCCGCGTTTTGCGCCAAAATCGCGTTCAATTCGGATTCCTGAGTCTGCTGATGCTCTTTAACCTCGGCCAAGTCTTTTTCCAATTCGCCCAATTCCGTCTGCAAAGTCTCTTCTTCTTCGATCAATTGCAGAATCTCAGTTTCGTGCTTGTCTATTTGTTCGGTGACTGTGTCAATTTCCGCGACGACGGCGTCGTATTCCTTGTTGGTCGTAACGGCGTAAAGTTTTTCCTGGTAATCCTTCTGCTTGGCTTTGATAAGCTCAAGCTGCCCCTCAAGACTGCGTCTGCTTGATTGGGTTTCGCTAATTTTTTCTTTATGCGAAGCCAATTGCGACTCTTGCTCTGCAACCTGTGCTTTTGCGGCTGTAACGCGCGCGGGCAAATCTCCTTTTGCTCTCTCAATGACGGCCAGCTTTTCATCCAGCGATTGCAGCAGTATCAGATTGTTGACTTTGGAATCCACGTTTATCTCCTTTTTATGCGCCCGGCGTTGGTTGACGCCGCCCCTAAAACAAAAATGCACTTCCAAATTGAAAGTGCATTAAGTATCGTTACGCTTAGTCTTAAACCCTGCTGTTTGCAAATTCTCCTCACGGAGTGAGTGGGGCAATCGCTTTTGCACAGCTAATTTAAACATAAGACCTTCGACTTGGCATAACTTGCTAAATTTTTTCTTTTAAAGACCGCTTTCCTCTCGAAAAGGAAGGCGGAATATAAACCCCAATCGGCTCAAAAGCAAGATGATTCTATTTCGCGAATATGAATGGTTTCCTCCAACTCAACCAGTAACCGTCGTTGCCGGTTTGTCATGCAACGCTTGAAATCGAGACATAAAAAAATAGACTTGGTTTTAAACAAAACAAAGAGACCGCAGCCTCTTTATTGACAGGAAATGACGGAAACCCAGCGGAGGAAAATTTGAAGAAGCATTTGGTAAAATTGATTTTAGGCGCGCTTTTGAACAGTTTCCCGATTTTCGCGCTTGCCCAAACGGATACGGATGAAGACGGCATGCCGGACGAATGGGAGACGGCCAACAGCCTCGACTCAAACAGCGCCACAGACGCCTGGGTTGATCTTGACGGAGATTTTGTGATCAATTTGTTCGAATATCAACTGGGCGGCAATCCGAATGACGGCGCCTCGCCGCGAACCATTGACGTTGCGATTGACGATAATCTTGAAGCTGCAATCGATTCTATCGAAATTCCGACCGTTTTGCGCGTGCAAAGCGGCGTGAACGTCCCGGACGTTCTGTGGCTCATTTCACTGCCGCTAAAAATGATGATTCAAGGCGGATGGAATGCTGACTTCACAAGCCGCGATCCGCTAGGCGAGCCGACGATTTTCATGAAAGAAGACGACGGGCGCATGTTCGATTTCAGTTTTTCCAAGGGCGAGAACACGCTCATTTTCGACGACGTGCATTTCCGAAGCGCGGGCGACGGAATCGCATTGAACGTATCGGCGCGAGATTCTGCGACGGCGCAATTGAGCATGTTCGAATCTTCAGTCAGCGGCTTTTTGAATCAGGTGATTCTACCCGGGGCAGTACCCGTTTCAGCCGGCGACAGCGCGAAAGTCGGCGTTGACGTCATCAAGACGGTTTTCTATAACAACGCAGTGAGCCTCGATATAATCGCAACCGATGCGGCGCAAGTTGAGGCTCGCGTACTCAATAGCATTTCGACCAACAACCGCCCCAAAAACTTCGGCCAGGTTGCGCCCGGATTGGATTTCGCCACGCTTTCGTCAAGTGATCCGGCGGCGATTTCCGTGGTTATGAAAAACTCGATTGTTCGCGGTAATGAATTGACTAATTTACACGGCGACGTTCGTCTTTTGTGGAATGTGACCTTGCAAGCCAGTCATTCAATTATTGGAGAAATTTCAGAATTTCCAAGCGGCAACTACACCCCTGGTGGCGGAATCGTTAATGACGATCCTGTTTTTGTTGCAGCGGACAGCGGCGATTTTCATTTAGCGGAGGGGAGCGTGGGAATTGACGGCGGAATAGACGTTGGCTTGCCGTTTCTGGGAGACGCGCCGGATGTCGGCGTTTTTGAATTCGACCCAATGACGACTTCGGTTCAACCAGCGGACGGCTTATTGCCGGAACGCTTTCATCTCAGCGCAAACTACCCCAACCCATTCAACCCCGAAACGAATTTTGTATTTCAAGTGCCGTACGGCGCGAACAATAGCCGCGTCAAAATTCGCATTTACGACGTGCTCGCACGCCAATTACGCACGCTCGTGGACGGCGTGTTTAATGGCGGCGAATACAAAATTCAATGGGACGCCCGCGACGATTACGGTCGGAGCGTCTCTTCCGGCATGTATTTCTACGAACTCGAAGTCCGCGGCCAAAACAACATTCCGCTTTTCCGTCAAATGCGAAAGATGGTTTTGTCGCGATAAAAGTTGCCCCAAAAACAAAGCGCGCCAAATTCAGATAGTGCGCTTTGCATAGCAAGGTCAAAGGAAAAGGCTAAACTCGATTACTTTTTGCCCGCTAATGCTTTGGCTGCGACCTCAAAAAGTTGTTATTTTTGAAATGGTTTCGCCTTCTTTCACAACGATAGTAAACGTTTCTTTTTTCCCTTTATGCGCTCCAAGCGCGACGAGGGTGACTTCATAAGTTCCGGGCGTAAGAACGAACTTTTTGGGATTACTGGTTTCTCTCGTATAGGTTCTGCCGCCTGCAATGCTTCTTTTGGCGCCGACCTCCACAATATTGATGCTGGCGTCAACTAACCCGGCGGCGCTTGTTGCGCCAATCATCGCAATACCGGTTTTAAAATTATGCTCAATATCGTTGACTTCGTTAGCCTTGACTTCCACATTTTCAAAAAGATGCGATATTTTCGCCCCTTTCATCGCCAGCGCCTTTATTTCTACCTGATACATCCCCGGGTTCAATTCAAAC
The DNA here is from genome assembly GCA_964014485.1 of uncultured Deferribacteres bacterium. Classification (GTDB taxonomy): domain Bacteria; phylum Zhuqueibacterota; class Zhuqueibacteria; order Zhuqueibacterales; family Geothermadaptataceae; genus CAXHAT01. The sequence continues at coordinate 1,464 of CAXHAT010000023.1, read as the reverse complement.
GCCTTCGATCTCCCATACGTCCGGCCGCCGGAAACACGTTTTCCATCCGTTTCCGAGTTGACGTTGACCGCCGCGTCCCAACCCTGCCCATTGTTTAAAGCGGTCACCTTGATTTTTCCGCCGTCAAAGCTAACAGTTTGATGCGCGATGCTATCTTCAAAGCTTTGTACATTGGATACAGTGATTGCGTTGACGTCGCTGCCCGCCAAGGGCTTCACGTACAAATCGTATTTTCCAGCGGGCAGGTACAGCAAGGCAGTGTCTGCATAAGTTCGAACGATGTCGATTTCTGTTCCCGTTCCGGCCAAAAGAGCTCTCACATACGCATCGACCGGCTTCCCGTTTTTATCTGCATACACCGAGAAATTTCCTTCCGGCTTGTCTATGGTGGATGTCATCACTTCATCAAGCACATCGCTCAATCCTTCCGCATCTGCTGCGTCATAATAATTTCCGTCACCGGCGTTTGCGGCGCATTTAAGCTGCTCGGTTTCCCCGGCTTTGAGTCCAAAGCCAATAATGTGCAGTTTGAATTCAACGCCTTCTTCTTTCGCCGCTTCTACTACGTCGCAGATATTCCCGTCACATGATTCAATGCCGTCGGTCAGCAGGACAATCGTTGCCTTCTGTTTCGTCGCTCGCAATTTGTCTATCACTTGCAAAGCAGAAAAAGCCAGCGGAGTTTTCCCAAGCGGTTTAATTTTTTCTAATGATTGGATGACTTTGGGCTTCGACGCGTTGTCAATGTCTATCAAAAACTCAACGTCCTGACAATCGCCTTTTTTTCGATGTCCGTATGCCACAAAACCAATTTTTTGAGCTTCCGGGAGATTATTAATCGAATTGGACAATACGTCTGCGGCCACCTCCATTTTTGTTTTCCCCTGGATTTGTCCCCACATCGAACCGCTTGCATCATAAATAAAAACGATGGGGGAAAGGTCGGCCGGTTTGTCCTGCGCATGAAGTTGAGCTATTGTGATAAAAAAGCTTAGCAAAATACATCGTTGTCTCATTATTTGTCTCTCCTGATGAGTTTACCGAAAGAAAAAGCGAAATCTTCTCAAGAATTGAGTTCGAGCTGTGAGCTACGGCGCTAATCTTTGAATCAACCATTTGCCCTCTTGCTCGAGTTTATAGGAAATTCGGTCATGCAAACGATTCAGGCGGCCTTGCCAAAATTCGAAGTAGTCTGGCTTCAAGCGATAACCGCCCCAAAAATCAGGGCACTCGATTGTTTTTCCGGCAAGTTCTCGTTCCAACTCGGCGGTGCGCTTTTCGAGAATGTGCCTGTGTTCCAGAACCTGGCTTTGCGGAGAAGCGATTCCACTGATTTGGCTGCCCCTCGGACGGGTGGAAAAATACTCCTGCGATTCTTGCCGAGACACTCTTGCCGCGCTCCCTTCAATCTGTCTCTTATACCCATCTCCGAGCCCACGATACTCCATTGCATCGCGTATGCCG
>CAXHAT010000022.1:0-56212 GCA_964014485.1 uncultured Deferribacteres bacterium | reverse complement strand
CGTCCCGCTGGGACTGATTTGAGTTATCCACATTCTTTTTATCGCGCGTGCGCCTGCGCGGGAATGACTTTAACAGGAGTTTCTTTGGCTTCATAGCTGGCGCGTAACATCAGTTTGTAAATATTTTTGGGGGACGCTCCCAATGCCATAGATTCAATGTGCGAAACTGAAGTTTTACACGCCGAGACCCACAGCCAAGTCACTAAGCGTTTAGATTTGATTTTCCGTTAGAACGAACACAATTCTCAGAAACGTCAATCACCGCACGAACTGATAAATGAGTCCGCCCCTGATCGTAAATTGAGTAATGTCCGTCACGGAAAGCATCGCTTCGGCGTTCAAGCGCACGCCCGCAGCCAACTTGAGAATAAAGCCGCTCATAATATCAACCGCGACATCCGAGTCAGAGCTAATTTGCAACGGTACGTCTTCCCCCACCAAATCGCTAAAATCCCGTTTGCTCCGCATAAAATGCAGGCTCAACCCGCCGCCAACATACGGCGTAAAGGCGCTGGCGGAAGGTTGCAGCTCATACGCCAGGCTTGCGCCGACAAATATGTCGCGCAAAGTTCCGGCATTTGAAGAATCCGACCAATAGCCGGCGCGACCGTGCAGCATAATTATATCATTGATCTTGCCAAAATCCCCAAACGCTTCATACGAATTCGTCCAGCTAAATTCTTCCGGCCTAACGTACCCCAACCGGGCGCCGACGCCTTGAAAGCCCAAAGCGGTCTGACTGTATAAAGATGCAGTCGCTGAAAAGAAAAACATGACTAAACATGTATTTTTGACCAAGCGCGCCATATTCAACTTCGCTCCATTTGTTCATAAATGTTACCAGCTTCTTCGTTGCAGGGAGTTTCTGAATCGACGGAAATCGGGTTATTGGGAACGCCGCATTCCATCAATCTCAGTTGGCGCACAAATGTTCTCTTTCAGTAAACCGGACGGTCTTTTTATTCGTTGGTCGAAACGACTTTTTGGTAGCGTGCTCCGCGAATTTGGACCAAATGCACGGACGCATTGACACGGTTGAAAGCTGAAAAACGAATATCGCCTTTCACGCCCGAAAAACCTTCCTTGCTCGTCAATGCATTCCGCATCTCATCCTTGGACCTGGCACTTTTCATCGCTTCAAGCGCAATGCGGGCTGCGTCATACCCCAAAAGCTCCCATTTTTCCGGCGTGACGCGCATACGCTGCCGGAACTCATCTCGAAAACGGCGATAGACAAAACTGTCGGAATCTTTTAAATAGCCGCTGACAAAAACGGCGTTTTCAATATATCGCGCCAGATCGCGTTCTTGCGCCAAATCCAGCTCATACCATTTTTCGCCGCCCAAAATCTGCGCGCGAATATTGTAATACGTCAGTTGACGGGCCACGAACTTAATATCTTCCGAATAAACCGGCAGGAAAATGGCGTCAACGTTCCGAACAGGGAAATGACTCGTCAATTCCGCTAACGAGCCAGTGAGATTGTTTTCGATCATCACCCTGGTTTCAAAGGCGCGCCAAAGCGAGTCCTTGTTAATCATCGCAAAGTTGGGGATGCTGTACCGAATCGTATCCTCGTGCGCTTTGCGAAATGCAACTTCACGAATCGCCTTGAACTGCCTGCCGAGATTCTCCGGCACGCCATAGTACCAGTGCTGGGTTAAAATCTCGCCGCCCAAACGGTCGATTTCTTCGCTAAAGGCGTCGACCATCTGTCGTCCGTAAACGTCTTGCGGCGCCATCGTCACAAACGTTGAATGCCCAAGCGTTTCGATCGCGTATTTTGCCATCGTTCGCGCGCGCGTTTCGAAATCCGGGGTCAATTGAAAAACATTTTCGCCGATGGAAGCAAGTCCGTTATCCGCCGTAACCGGAGCCAGGAAAGGCGTACCGCTGGCCTCAGCCATTCCTGCCAGCCCGGCCGTCACGTATGCGTCAAGTTCGCCGATCACACTCCAAATGCTCGGGTCGCGCGTCAGGCGCTGCATTCCGACAACCGCGTTTACCATGCTGCCTTCCGAATCGACGACAACGAACTCGGATTTGGGCGAGTCACCGTTCGCTGCTCGACTCTCCGCTTCCGCGTATTCCACGCCGCGCAGCACGGCTTTCCCTTCCTCAGCAAACTCACCGCTTAAAGGCAAAACGACGCCAACTCGTCCGTGCTTCAGAGATTCGAAGCGCTGGTTTTGCAACAAGTCTCCCAGCTTTTGGTCGAACCGCGTCGAGGCGTTTAAGTCGCGAAAGTTTTGCACCACACGTTGCGCTTGCGCTAAATCGCCGTCCGCCATCAACAAGCGCGCCTCGCCCCAAGTGATCAGCGCTTTAGCGTCTGCGCCGAAATTGACCTGTTGCAAGCGGCGCAGCATTTCCAGACTGAGGTAATCTCGAATCAGAATTTCGCTGATGGTCACGCCCTTGTCGCGAACGCGCTTCGTCGTTGCAAAATCGACCGTCCAAAGAAAACGCTGACTGGCGCGGAAAACGTCTTGCTTTTGAAACAGGACTAGCCCGGCAAGAATCTGAACATGTTCTTTATATTTTGTATTTGGGAATTCTTTCAACAATCTGTTGAGGTCGGTTTCGGCGGCTCTGTAGCTTTTGAGGAGGTAGTTGGTTTTTGCGCGCATCAACAGTGCGGCGGAGCTTTTCTGATGGTAAACTCCGTCAACGATCAAACGATTAAACGCTTCGAACGCGGCGGCGTAATCGCCGTTATTGTAGAGAATAACGCCTCGGTCAAACAAAGCGTCGGCGCGCGCATCCTGGATGATTGTTTTTTCGGTTTGTGCATAAATTTGGCTGAAAAGGGCGATGACTAAAAAAACGCTTCCCAAAAGATATTTTAAATTCTGCACGAAAACTCCTGAAAAAATCAACTATTCAACTGTAACGCTTTTCGCCAAATTACGCGGCTGATCGACGTTGCACCCGCGCTGAATTGCAATGTGATACGCAAGAAGCTGCAACGGGACGCTGGTTAAAATCGGCGTGAGCATATCAAAAGTGTGCGGCACATAAATCACGTGGTCCGCGCGCTTTTGAATTTCAGTATCGCCTTCAGTGGCGATGGCGATGACACGCCCTTTTCTTGCCCGAACTTCTTCAATGTTGCTGACGATTTTATCATACGTCGAATCCTTCGTAGCGATAAAAACGACCGGCATATTTTCATCGATGAGCGCAATCGGGCCGTGTTTCATTTCCGCCGCGGGGTAGCCTTCGGCGTGAATGTAAGAAATTTCCTTCAATTTCAGCGCGCCCTCGAGAGCGACGGGGAAGTTATAGCCGCGCCCCAGGTAAAGAAAATTTGCCGCGTCTTTGTATTTTTCGGCGATAGACTTGATGTGATCATTCGATTCAAGGATTTTTGAGATCTTGCCGGGCAGCGCCTTCATCTCCGCAACGACATCGGCGCCTTTTGCCGAAGACATATTTCGCATTCTTGCCAATAGCAACGTGATCAACGTGAGCACCGTCACCTGAGAAGTGAACGCTTTTGTTGACGCGACGCCAATTTCAGGCCCGGCGTGCAAATGAACGCCGGCGTCTGTTTCGCGCGCAATCGTGCTGCCGACGACATTGCAAATGCCAAGCACCTTCGCTTTTTTTCGTTTGGCTTCTCTCAACGCCGCCAAAGTATCCGCCGTTTCGCCGGACTGACTTATCGCAATCACAACACAGTCCGGCCCAAGGATCGGGTCGCGGTACCGGAATTCTGACGCGTACTCCACTTCAACCGGAACCCGCACAAATTCTTCAAGCAAGTATTCGCCGATCAAAGCGGCGTGCCAGGAGGTGCCGCAGGCGGTTATGAGAATTCGCCGCGCATAAAGCAAGGACTCAATTTCGTGCTGAACTCCGCCCAGCCGCGCCGTGCCTTCGTCTTGCAGCAAACGCCCGCGCATGGCGTCGCAAACCGTCTGGGGCTGCTCCATGATTTCCTTGAGCATGAAATGATCATGCCCGCCTTTTGTAATGCGCTCCAGATCAAATGGCACTTCTTCGATGGTTTTTTCGACAGGCAGATTATCAACCGTTTTAATTTCGATATGGTTTTGCGTCAAAATCGCCATCTCGCCGTCTTCGAGATAACTCACTTGCTTTGTGTGGTCGATAATCGCTGAAACGTCGGAAGCGACAAAATTTTCGCCCTGTCCGTGCCCGACAATAATCGGGCTGCCTTTACGCGCCGTAATAATTATTTCCGGCTCACGCTTCGAAACGACGGCTATGCCGTAAGCGCCCTCAACCTGTGAAAGCGCAATACGCACCGCCTTTTCCAACGGCGTTGTTGCGGTATAGAATTCTTCGATTAATTGGACGAGCGTTTCCGTATCCGTTTCGCTAATGAAACGCCGTCCTTTCTTTTCCAATTCTTTGCGAATCGATGCGTAATTCTCGATGATGCCGTTATGAATCAGCGCAACGTCGCCTTCTCCGCCCATGTGAGGGTGGGCGTTGACTTGATTGGGCACGCCGTGCGTCGCCCAACGCGTATGGCCAATGCCAGTGGTCGCATTGTAGCCGCCGTTGTGAAACGCCCCTTCCAGCTCGGAAATTTTGCCGGGGTGCTTGTTGATCAGCATCCCGCCTTTTTCAATTAATGCAACGCCGGCTGAGTCATAACCGCGATATTCCAGCCGCTTTAAACCGTTGATGAGTATTGGAACGCTTTTCCTAAATCCAACATATCCGACGATTCCACACATATTCCCGACCTCTCCTCAAAAGTCATCCTGAACGTGATTTTGGCGAGCCAAAGTAAGTTTGCCGCTACGAAAAACGCAAGCCTTTTCATTACTCCCACTCAATCGTCGCCGGCGGCTTGGAGCTAATGTCATAAACAACGCGGTTGATCCCCCGAACTTTGTTGATGATTCGATTAGAAACCTCCGCCAGCAACTCGTTCGGCAAACGCCCCCAATCGGCGGTCATGCCGTCGACGCTTGTCACAGTGCGCAAAGCAATTGCGTTCTCGTACGTCCGATTGTCGCCCATCACACCGACGGTTTGAATGGGAAGCAAAACGGCGAAGGCTTGCCAAACGTCGTTGTAGCAGCCGCTGTCGTGCAGTGCGCGAATAAAAATGTCGTCCGCTTCCTGCAATCGTGCAACGCGATCCGGGGTAATTTCGCCCAAAATCCGAACCGCCAAGCCGGGGCCTGGAAAGGGGTGACGCATCAAAACATCTTCAGGCAGCCCGATCGCGCGCCCGACTTCGCGCACTTCGTCTTTAAACAATTCGCGCAGCGGCTCAACCAATTTTAGAGCCAATTTTTCCGGCAATCCGCCGACATTGTGATGCGATTTTATCGTGACTGACGGCCCGCCTTGCGGCGAAACGCTCTCGATCACGTCCGGATAAAGCGTGCCTTGCACCAGAAAATCGACATGCTCCAACTTCCTCGCTTTCTGCTCAAAAACATTGATAAACTCCGCGCCAATGCGCTTACGTTTAACCTCAGGATCGGTAACGCCGCGCAATTGTTTAAAAAACCGCTCCGAAGCGTCGACGACGGTAAAACTGCCGCCAAAAAATTTGGCAAAGCGTTCGCTCACTTGCGCCGCTTCACCCTTTCTCAAAAGTCCTGTATCGACAAAAACGCAATGCAAACGTTCGCCAATGGCTTCGTGCATAAGCGCCGCCGCCACGGCTGAATCTACGCCGCCGGAAAGGGCGCAAATGGCGTGTTTGTCTCCGACGGTTTCCCGAATGTGAGCCACGCTTTCTTTGACAAAATTCTGCGGCGTCCATGAATCGGAACATCCGCAAATGTCTTTGACGAAATTATTAAGAACTGTCTTGCCTTCCAGGCTATGCGCCACTTCGGGGTGAAACTGAATGCCGTAACGTTTTTTCTCGACGTTGGCAAACGCGGCAAACGGGGCGTTCTCCGTTGAAGCGAACACGGAATATCCGTTCGGCAGTTCCTTAACCGAATCCCCGTGACTCATCCAAACCTGCGTCTTTTCCGAAACGCCTTTGAACAGCGGATTGTGATCGGTTAAATGTAAATACGCCAGTCCAAACTCGCGATGGCTGCTTTCCGCCACCTGCGCTCCTGCGCGGTGCGCCAGAAGCTGCAAACCGTAGCAGACGCCCAAAATCGGAACATCGAGCTCAAAAACGCGAGAATCCGGCCAAGGCGCGTTTTCGTCGTACACGCTCTCCGGGCCGCCGGAAAAAATGATTCCCTTCGGCGCCATCTCTCCGATTTTCTCAAACGCAACATTGTAAGGCTTGATCTCGCTGTAAACGCCAAGCTCGCGAACTTTGCGCGCAATCAATTGCGTGTATTGCGACCCGAAGTCCAAAATAAGAATACTTTCAGAGTGCATGTTTTCGTCATCCTGCTAAAATACAGTTTTTCATTTTTGTCGGATCAATTGAAAAAGTGCGCGAAGGGGCTCGTGGATGGAATTTAAGAGGGCGTGCAGCAATCATCGCGGCCGTTAAAAAATCGATTCCCACGATTTTATCCGGTCGATCATGTGGTGAGCCGTAAGGTCGAATTGTATCGGCGTGACGGCGATGCAACTCTTGTCAATAGCGCCGTCATCGGTCTCGCCGTCTTCGTGGAAAGTAACGCGTTCTCCAGTTAGCCAAAAATATTCTTGCCCGCGCGGATCACGACGGTGCTCGTAATGATCATCATACGTTGACGCCCCTTGCCGCGTTATTCGAACGCCCTTTATCTCGGATTCTGGCAGATTCGGCACATTGATATTGTAAGTCAGGTTTGTCGGGAGATTGCTTTCAAGCAAGATAGAAAAAAAACGGGCGGCAAAGTTGGCCGCCGTCTCAAAATGCGGATTTTCAAAAGTCGTTAGCGAAATGGCGAACGAAGGGACTTCTAGAACGGCGCCTTCCAAAGCGGCCGCGACGGTTCCTGAATAAATTGTGTTGACGCCAGTGTTTGATCCAAGGTTTATGCCGGAAATGATCATATCTGGCTTGCCTTTGAGAATGGCGTGTTCAGCAATTTTCACACAATCAACCGGCGTGCCGTTCACCGAATAGCCGTAAAACTCGCCGTGTTTATCGACGCGCGAGTAACGCAAGGGCTTGGTCAGCGTAATGCCGTGGCCGGTTCCGCTGCGCTCCCTGTCCGGCGCGACAACGACAACGTCCCCCTTTTCGCGCATCGCTTGGTAAAGCGCAAACAATCCCGGCGCTTCAATACCGTCGTCATTGGTCAGCAAAATTTTCGGCATAAACTAATTGCTCTCTTCCGGTTCCGGCGCTTCGAAATTACCCGCTGCTGAAATCTCCGCAAGCTTTGCTGCGTCAATAGCGCCGTTAAGCTGCTCTTCAAAACTGTCGTCGTCGCAGAACACGTCCAAAATATGGGAGATCGTTTCTTTCATTTCCGCGCGTTCCACAATCGCATCGATAAAACCGTGCTCCAGCAAGAATTCAGAGGTTTGAAAGCCTTCCGGTAATTCTTCGCCAATAGTTCGCTTGATCACCCGCGGCCCGGCAAATCCGATCAAAGCGCCGGGTTCTGCAATGTTCACGTCTCCAAGCATGGCGTAGCTTGCGGTGACGCCGCCGGTCGTTGGATTGGTTAAAATTGAAATAAAGGGCAATCCGGCTTCATCGAGGCGGACGAGCCGCGCCGAAGTCTTGGCCATTTGCATCAAGCTTATTGCACCTTCCATCATTCTTGCGCCGCCTGAGGCTGAAACGATGAGTAAAGCTCTTTTTTCCGCAATCGCTTGGTCAATCGCCAGCGCAATTTTCTCCCCGACGACGGAGCCCATGCTGCCGCCGATAAACGAAAAATCCATCACGCACAGCATCACGCGCCTGTTGTTCAGCGTGCAGGCTCCAGCGATAATTGCGTCTTTCGCGCCGGTTTTCTTCGTCGCGTCCTTGAGCTGGTCGGCGTATTTCTTTTTCGCACGAAATTTCAAAAAGTCCTTGGGTGACAGCTCTTCGAAAGCTTCCTGAAAGGAATCTTCATCCGCCAGCATCCCGATGTAGCCCTTCGCGGGAATTGTAAAGTGATGCTTGCATTTTGAACAGACCGAATGCTGTTTCTCAAGCTCGCGTTTAAAAATAATTTCGTCGCAGGCCGGGCACTTGATCCACAAATCCGGCAGTTCTTTTTTCTTCTGCGGGGTCAGCCCTTGCGTTGCTCTTTTAAACCAGTCCATGATTCTCCCTTCGACAAATTGTCAAGTCTCCTCATCATCAGCAAAGCGTCTTCACCATTGTCTCGGTAGTAGTTCTTGCGGACGCCGCTGATTTTGAACCCGGCGTTTTCGTAAAAAGCGCGGGCTCCGGAATTGCTCTGTCTAACTTCTAAAAAAATTTGGCGGCAAGCGCGTCGTTCTCCGGCGGCGAACAGTTCTTGGCATAACAAATTCGCAACGCCGCGCCTTCTTGCGCTCGGATGTACCGCTATATTTAAAATTTCGATCTCGTCTGCAGCGAAGTGCGCGAAAATAAAGCCAATCGCTGTCTTTTGCAAGCTTTCTAAAGCGACCAAAGCGAGTCGATTGGCGCTTGGCTCCAGCGCATCTCGAAATTGCGCCTGCGTCCAGGTTTTATTTTGATTCGACGCTTCAATCGCCCAAATCGACGGCAAATCAACCGGCACACCGGCTCTAATCTCGAATTTTGCATTCATCGGCATTCGCTTTCAGTATGACAGCCAGGGTGCTCAGGCAAAGGTTTTGAATAACATCACGCTGTTACCGCCGTCGTAAAAAACGGCTTCACGTACTCAGGCTCCAAAACATTCACATCGTCAAAATCACCGGCGATGATGCGACGCGCGCCAAGCCGTGCGACCGCTGCTGAGCCGATTTGCCAATAATGCTCCGACACAAATTCAAACTCGCCAACTCCGGCGCTTTGCAAAGAAGCGACGCCGGTTCCCGCGATTAAAGAAACGCCATCCGCCCACTCGGCGAATTGCCCGCTCACGACCGCTTCCACTTGTCCTTCTCGAGTATAAGCATTGTCAAGAATCCGGTACTTTGCCGCGTAAACTTCACCTTTGCGCGAAGCTAGCGCCACGATCATGCGCTCATCCTTCGGGTAAACGCTTGCCGCAATCGCATCCGCGGTATTCACGCCGACGATGGGAAGATCGCCGCCAAAAGCCAGGCCCTTCGCCAAAGCGAGTCCAATGCGCAGTCCGGTAAAACTGCCGGGGCCAATCGAAACCGCCAAGCCGTCAAGAGTAGTTAGCGGCGCATCGCACTGTTTGACGACGTCTTGCACCAAACCGGAGATAATTTCAGCGTGAACGCGGTCTTGTCGATAACGAATTTCTCCCGCCAAAGCGCCGTCACGCCAAAGCGCAACGGAGCAGGTTGGCGTCGCAGTTTCAATGCCTAATACTTGCATAATTCATTTTTTTGACGGGATGAACAGGATTTACTGGATTGAAAAACGACTATGAATTCCATTTTCTTAAAACCGGTAATTTAAATAGCTAACCAAAACTCCATCAATCCACGACTCCAGGAAAAAATCCGGTCAATCTCGTTCATCCAGTCTAAAAATCCAAATTCAGGAAATCCGAATCTCGCGCGCTTCCGGCGAGCCGGTGAAATCCGGGATGGTGATTTCGACCGTATGATGTTTTTCAGGCAAAACGCCGGGGGCGCGTTCCGGCCACTCGATAAAGGAAATCGTATCGCTCGCACCGATAAATTCATCCGCGCCAAAGCCAAGCGCTTCAATCTCGTTGGAAATGCGGTAAAAATCAAAATGATAGAGCGCGAGCTTGTCGGTTTTGTAAATGTTCATCAACGTAAACGTCGGACTGTTCACCACGCCGTCATAGCCCAAATGACGGGCGACCATGCGCACAAACGTCGTCTTTCCCGCGCCAAGCTCGCCGTGCAGCGCCACAACGTCGCCGGGCTTGAGCGTAACGGCGAAAGCAATCGCGGCATTGCGCGTTTCTCCCGGATTATTGCAAAAAATGGTTTTCTCCATTCTCCGTCTCTACTTCGGCTCTAAAGTTACAATCGGTAAAATCATCTCTTCCAAACTCACGCCGCCGTGCTGCAAGCTATCGCGATAGTAATTCAAGTATCGGTGATAATTGGTCGGATAGACAAAGTAATAATCTTCCTTCGCGATCACGTAATTTGTGTTCAATCCGCGCTTCGGCAGCTTGTAATCCAGAGGATTTTTGATCTTGATCGCATGTTTGCCGTCGCACTTGATATTGCGGCCGTATTTGTAGCGCAAATTCGTGCTTGTGTCGCGGTCACCGATCACCTTCGCGCCGCGCAAGCCGCGAATCGAACCGTGATCCGAGGTCAGCACCACCGTGTTGCCGCGCTGGGCGAGCTCCTTCAAAATTCTAAAAACAAAAGAGTGCTCGAACCACGAGCGCGTCAGTGAGCGGTAGGCGGATTCGTCCGGGATGATTTCTTTCAAAATATCCGAGTCCGAGCGCCCGTGCGCCAGAATATCGACGAAATTAACCACTAGCGAAAACAGCGGCAACTCTGCCAGCGAAGAAATCTGCTTTTCCGTGTGCTTCGCCTCGTGCGAATCGATGATTTTGACATACTTTGGCTCCGGCTTGAGCGCCACCTTTTCTCGCGCTAACAAACGATCAAGCAATTCCTTTTCGTAGCGATTCAGGCTCGTTTCGTCTTCATCGCCAGACTGCCAGAGATCGTGATGCTGCGCCTCGATTTCCGAAGGAAAAAGCCCGGCGAAAATGGCGTTGCGCGAATAAGGCGTGGCGGTCGGCAGAATCGAGTAATAATAATCGCGTTGGATGTTGAAAATATCATACAAAAGCGGCTCGATGATCATCCACTGGTCGAGCCGCAAATTGTCGATCACCAGAAAAACCGTTTTTTGCCCCTGTGCGACTTGCGGCAACACATGGTTGCGCACCACATCCACCGAAAGCTCCGGCCCGCCGTCTCCAGCCAGCCAATTCGGGTAATGTCGTTCGATAAACTTGCAAAATTCAGCGTTGCATTCCCGCCGTTGATCGTTCACCGTTTGGCGCAACCCCAATTCTTCGTGCTTGTCCAGCTCGATTTCCCACTCGCAAATTTTCAGATAAATTTCGATCCAATCCTGCCAGTCGAGCGGCTCGTAAAGCCGACGGGAAATCGCCATGAATTCGCTGGCGTAATTGCGCGAAACCCGCTGGCTGGCGATCTGCCGTCCTTCAAGCAATTTCTTGCAGATGAGAAGTATTTGACTAGGGTTGACCGGCTTGGTGAGAAAATCATCGATGTTGGCGCCAATCGCCTCCTCCATGATCTCCTCTTCCTCGCTCTTCGTCACCATAACGACGGGCAGGGCAGGGTTGATTTCCTTGATTTCCTGCAACGCGGTCAAGCCGTCCATGCCGGGCATTTGTTCGTCCAGCAACACGAGGTCGAACGGTTCTTTCGGAACTAAATCCAGCGCATCAGCGGCGTTGGCGGCGGGGGTGACGCGGTAGCCTTTTTCTTCCAGAAAAAGGATGTGCGGCCTCAGCAATTCTATCTCATCATCGACCCAAAGCAGGCGATATCCTTTCGCGTCCATAGTCTCTCTGTGGAGTATCGGATTGTTGGCGTTATGGATTATTGGAATTGTGGAATGCTGGATTGCTTGAGTTGTGGACATTCCATCAATCCACAACTCCATTATCCCAACACTCCAGCTTCAAAAGGCGAGCAATTTATCGATTACGCGTTTGAGAGTCAACGGCCTTGTTGGAATCATACAACTTTGAAATAAAGGTCGCTACAGAGGCAAGAACGTTACGAGGTTTTTAAAGTCTTCCGGAGTTCCGGCTTTCGCCAAAACTTCCAGGTCTTCAATACATTTCCCAATCCTGACATCCTGAAGATGAATGTAGATAACGCCGTTAAAATTCCGGTTCAAGCGCTGGCGTTTGGTTGCTTCTGTGAGAAGGTCGTCATCAAATGTAAACAGAACGTGCTCCAACTCGGTGGCTCTGTCGAGTAAATCAGCGTCAGGAAGTTTTCTTGTGCCGTCAGCTTGTGTAGTTAAAACGTCTACGCCGCGGGCTTGCAGGCCAGCCGTAATCGCTTTAGGGATATGATGATCCATATAAAGCGCTACTGCCATTTCAATTTGCCCTGTCTGCGCAGCCTTTGAACCAGCGGAGAAACCGGCGTTGATTCTTGCAGCTTCCGCGCATGTTTTCGCCGTTCAGCCATGTCTTCGTTCAATTCATCCGCATGATCCCAGTAGTAAGCCAGCGCGGCGTGGATTTGGCCAAGACTCAAGTAAGAGTGTTGGTAGAGCAATTCCTCGGGACTCCAGCCAAAAGCAAGCATTTCCCCGGCCAACTCAACGACTTTCATCGTCGTGCCGTTGATATAAGGAACGCCTTTGTCATCGATGGTAATATGTTCGTAGCACGTTTCAAGGACTGCCATGTTTTTAAATCTCCAAGTTCTCTAAGCCAGAACTTTGTTTTGTGTGAGTAAAACTGCCTGCAAATCTTTTTTTCAAGATCGGGGAGTTCCTCAAGAATTTGCTCTGCATTCAAACCGTACTCATAAAGATCAAGCATGTGTGAGACGAATTCTCATGCCGCGAATGCACGGCCTTCACCCACACTGTGTCGGATTGACTGTGATTCGATTTTTTTGATTTTCCATGTCACGCTCCAATGATTCCAGGCGCGAAGCTCCGAGTTTAAGTTGAATAACTAAACAATAGAAAATGTATCGATTACTCGTTTGATAGTCAACTCCCTTCTCCAAGCTATTTACTGGTGAATTCGTAGACGCCGTCCCAGGCTTCTTGCGGCGGGGCTTCGATGAAATCGAGGCAGCGCTTGATGTAGACGCGGGAGGGGCCGTCGGAGGGGAAGTATTTTAGCACGCGTTTGAACTCGCGCATGGCTTCGTACCACTGCTGTTCTTTGTAGAGCGACAAACCGTATTCGTAGACGTCAACCACCAATTCTTTCTCGATTCTCGGCACCCCGCCAATGCCGCGCAATTCGTAAATCTTCACCGGCTGATGCTTGCCTTTCACCCGCACCAAGTCCAGCTCACGTGCGACCACATCTTTTTTTACCTGCTCATAAGTCGAACCGGAAATAATGATTGAGGTCCAGTATTGCTTGTTCGCGCCTTCAAGGCGGGAAGCCAAGTTGACCTCGTCGCCGATCACCGTGTAGTCAAAATGCTGGTCCGAACCGAGATTGCCGACGATCATGTCGCCGGTATTGACGCCGAGTCCGATTTGAAAAAAGTCCTGATTGTTTTGCGACCAGCGTTTTTGCAGGTGGCGCAGACTTTCAATCATTTCGTAGGCCGTTTCGCAAGCGCGCAGGGGATGATTGTCGAAATGCAACGGCGCACCGTAAATCGCCATGATGGCGTCGCCCATGAATTTATCCAGCGTGCCGCCGTGGCGAAAAACGATGTCCACCATCGCCGTCAAATATTCATTCAGCGTGTTGACGACGGCGCGCTCATCGTATTTTTCCGTGAAGGTCGTGAAGCCGCGCACGTCTGAAAAGAGTACGGTTAAATTTCTGCGCTCGCCGCCGAACTCCGGTTGCTTTCCTGACTCGAGCATGTGGTCAACAACGCTTTTGGCGACGTACTGCTGGAAAGTTTTGCGCACGCGGCTTTTCTCTCGCCGCTCAAACATCACTTGCTGCATGACGCTGCCGACATAAGCAAAAGCGATTGCAGTCACAGGCCGGACGACCTCCACCCACAGGTAAGATTCGACAAACAGCCATGAAGTCACTGCCAAAAGCGCGACAGACAAACCTCCGGCAATCGCCAACCCAATCCAGGTGCTTTTCCTGACGCCGAACCAGGCCATGATCACTGAGAAAATCAGAATCAGAACGACATTATTGAAGCCTGAAACTTGAGAAATGAAATCCCGGTTAAGGAGCGTCGAAAAGGCGTTGGCGTGGACTTCAACTCCGGGCATTTTCTGTGAAGCGTTGTCCCCGCCGAAAAACGGCGTCAGCTTGACGTCTTGCAGAATCTCCGCCGTCGCGCCGATAAAAACGACTTTGTTTTTAAACGTGCCCCATTCGCGGTGGTAATCGAAAATGTCGTCATCCAGGCCGCCGCTCAGCCTGTAATTTTTGTCATCAATGATGGAAGCGAAGCTGTAGGTCGGGAATGTTCCGGCTGGTCCGCGAAAATTGATCAGGAACGTATTGGCGAAATTGGGGACGTGATGTTCGCCGAAATAAAGATTCTCCCCTTGAATATTCAATTGGTTCCGCCGGAATATCTTTTGATAAAGATGCGGCGCAAATGGAAAGTAAACATTTTTCTGAAAGAGGCGAAAAGCGAAGTATCGGCGCGTAAAACCGTCGTAGTCTTCCGGCGAATCGACGAGCGCCCATGAAGCGGCTTTTTCCAAAGATTCGAACGGCTTGATCAGCGTCCTTCCGGCGTTGTTTTTCAGCCGCGCGATTTTCCCGCCAACATAAACGTTCCCGACCTCACGCGCAGCTTTGACAAACTCAGCGTCTTCACGCGGATTCTCGGACGGCTCGGAAAATTCCATGTCGAAAATGATGTACCGGGCCCCGGCGGATTTGAGATTGCGAATGGCGCGGGCGTAGAGACTGCGCGGAAAAGGCCATCGTTTTTTCAGCGCGGTAAACGACTGGTTATCCACGCCGACAATGACAATTCCGCTGCGCGACATATCCTGCTGCCCGCGCAGCAAGAATCGCCAATCGTACGTCTGCATTTCCAGTGACTCAAACAGGCCGATTTGATAGGTCAGCAACGTCAAAATGAATGCGGAAAAGGCGATGGTCGCGGTGAGGAAGTTGCGATTCTTGAGCAGCCCCTCAAATTTACTGATCATTCGAATGTATTGCGAAGCGGAGTGGAAATGTGGAGTTATGAAGTGTTGGATTGACGGATTGTTGGTTTCAGAACTTCACCAATCCATTAATCCAACATCCCATTATTCCAATCCCGCCTTGTTTTAAGCTACAGCCGGTACTGATAAAAAAAGCGAACAATGCTGTTTTTATAGGACGGATTGTTCGCGATGACTTGGAAATTCGCATCCACCAAACCGCCGTTGTCGGTGAAATTGATAATGTCGGCGTCAAAGGAAAAACGATGCTTCTCCTGAACCGTCAGGCTCCCGCCGAATTGAAAACTCGTTTGTGAAAAATCGATGGCCGAGACGATGGTCGTCGCATCGCTACGCAAAAGACCGTCCGAAGAGACGGCTCGCGCGCCGCCGTAAACCATGGCGTCACCTTGCAGAAATTTAAGCTCGACGCGTCCGGAAAATATGTTAAACTGCGATTCCGAAAGGCTGGTCAAGTTATCGATCTGATTGCTCGTCGATTCGTTCATGCCGTAGGTCAAGACCGTGCTGACGCGCTCGTTAAAATCCGTTTTCAAGGCGAACGTTTGAACGAAACTGCTGTAATCGCGAGAATCTATCGGGGAAAGCCTCGTCGTGCTGAGTTCGTCAATAAGCTCGGAATTAATCAAAAAGTAGCTCAGCGTATGCCTCTGGTTCAGGAAGGAAACGCTCTGGCTCAGATTTAAGGTGAAGTTGCGCATCAGGCTTTGTTCGCGATTGTCCAGCGTGTCCGGCGCAGTAAGCGCGGAGCCGAGAAAGGTGAAATCGGTGACGCCGTTGTCGCGCGTATAATCGCGCAGGCCAATGTTAATCGTCGGATATTTTCGTCCCGGATAAATCGCAATCCCGTAGTTAAAATTCGTGCGATTAACGAGCGGATTGCTGTCGTCAGGAGAAAAATTGTCTTTGAAGCGCTCGAGGCCAAGCTGCGCGAAAACCTTGTTGCGGAACAAGCTGATCCGGTCGGTGATATAAAGCCCCTTGACGTTGTTGCGCAGGTAAGTTTGACCGAGCGACGTGTACTGTCCGCCAAGGCGCTTGTAGCCAATCGTCAAAAAGTTTCCCAAATAGTTCAAACGAACAGAGCCGTTCCAGGCAACCGAAGTCAGGCCGCTGGGATCGAGTGGAGTTGTCGTTTCGTTGATAATCAACCAGCTCTCGTAATCCGCCGGATCAATCGGCACGTCAAATTCGAATTGCGACTCAATGTCAGCCGCCGTGGCCGGGCCGTTGGAAATGTCCTGGGTCAAAAGGCTAAACGCCGTCGAGGCTTTGATTTCGATGCGTTTTTTATCGAGAGCCAAACGAAAGTCCGCCCCAGTCACCAAATTATCACGCGGCGTTCTGCCGCTGCTGGCAAGGTTGAGCGAGCTTGTATCGTCTTTAACTTTCAGCAGCGTAAAGCCCAGATTGAAATTCTTTTTGGCGAAGAATCCGATGCGGCCAATTTGTAGATCCTGAGCAAAAGTCCCTGCGCGCAACACGGCTCCGGTTGAATCGAGCACGGGCGCAATCCTGCGATCCGTTTGCCCGGTCGCGTACTGAAATTCGATAAATCCCCCACGTACGCCGGCGTCAAAACCGCGAACGCGTCGCCCCCAGAGCATAAATTCGTTGTAAAACGGATAAACGTCGCCAAAGCCAAGATTGAAATATTTTTGCGTTAAATTAAGCGAGAAACGGTTGCGCGTCTGAAATTGCGGATCATCCAGGGAAGTGACGAAAACCTGAGAATTGTAATTCAGACTCTTGTGCTTGCCGCTGATATTGCCGCCGATGCTGTTGGCCGAAAGCTTGCGTCCGCTGAATTTTTCCTGACGAAATTCAGTATAAACGCGCCCGTTGTACGGCTTTGGGCCATTGCGCGTCTTTTGTTTTTTCGATGGATCGCGAACAGTAAAACGCCAATTGGCCGGAGGCAAAGGCTCGCCGGAAACACTGGTCGCGGTCACGGAAACGCTGTACTCGCCAGGACGCACCGCTTTTGGTGAGAGCGTGACCATAAATTCCGAGACTTTCGCCGAACGGGTGTAGTCACGCTGGCCGACTTTGATTCGCACGCTGGCAGGATCGACTTGCTGCGGCGCGCCGTTCAGGCCGACGGCAATCACCACCTCTTCCGGCGCCACTTCTTCCAGCGGCTCCGGGCTCAAAATTTGAACTTGTGACAACGCTTGCGCCGGACGATTCGTATTTCTTTCGCGCTGCGACGAAATGACGGCGGGCGGATTCGGGCCGCCCGGAGCGCCGCTTTGGCTGCGCCGACGAACGGCAATTTCAAAAGGCTGGTTGTATGGATTGGAAATCGGTGCGGTGACGACTCTTTGATTTGAAAACAGAGCCGCGATAAAATACTGGACGGCCGGGCCTTTTATCGCCGCAGCCGGAATTTGGCCGCTATATTGGCTGCCGCTCTGCTCAAGTGTCGCAAATCTATATTTTTGATCGGAGACGGATTTAAAATAGACGCGGACGTAAACCGGCGCGCCGCTGCTTAAACTCAAGCGTGCGTTAATCTCAATCGCCGTGTTTTCAGCACCGGTCACGACGGGAAAATGCTCGATAACGCCGCTTGTCTGGCGTGCAAAAAGACAACTCGTCCAAATCAATAATGCAAAAATCCGAAGCGCAAGGCGGCGCTCCAAACTTATCACTCGCTGCATTCTATTCCTCTTAGCTGCTGAAACTTTTTGTGATAAGTGAACTGTCTATAAGCTGTCGAAAAGTCCGCCCGATTTGTCATTCAGATGAAAAACGGGGCGGCGTCAAAAAGTACGAAAAATTTATTGATACTTGATCTTGATAATCTTCTTCTGTCCGGAAGCGTCTTCAAACTCGATTTCGATTTCGCCGTCGGCTTCGTCGCCGGTTCCGGCCCAATCCGGGATTTCGTTAGGTTCGGCGCTGCGTTTTTGCGGCGGATTGCCGCGCGACATAAAGCCATATTCTCCCGGAAAAATATCGATTCGGCCAAAGTCGTTGATCATTTCAACCACGTCTTCAATGCAAATAACAATCGTGCCGTTTTCGGTGCAGATCAAGTAAAACTCCGTTCCTTTCACCGCCGCCACGCCGCTCGGCGTTTCTACGCGATAAAAACTGCCCTTGGTAACGCGTGACCACAACTCACCGAGCCGCATCGACAACGTTTTTTCAACCCGACCGCGAACGCGCTTGCCCCGTATCGTGACGGACGATTTTGCATTGACCTTGAGCAAACTCTTGTCGTCGGTAAACACGATTGACGCAAAGCCCCTGGCGCCGGTTTGCACAATATTGCCGCTGTGCAAACGCAGTCCTTTGCGCCCGGAAAATGCAGCGGTTTTGGTTGTGCGATTGACATTGACCAAGCCTTGCGTTTTCAGCATCAGCGCAACGTCTTTGCTGGTTTGGGCGGAGAGCGTTCCTGAGAAAAATGTAACGGCCAAAACTATTGTCAGCAGCGCAAGGAATGCTCTCCCGATTTTGCAACTGGAGATTATTGGCATTTCGCGCTTGGAAATACTTGTCATGTTTTCAAAATCCATTAAACGTCACTCCCCAATTTTTTCTATCGTTACGCCTTTGACTTTTTTGATCTTCGCCAGAAAATCGGGAAGCAGGGCGTTTAAATCGTAGATCGTAGCGTCCTTGCCTTTAATTTTGAGCACGCCGGAAGGCATATATCCGGCGATGGGGCCGTCCGGCTCCAAGACGTATTCGTATTCCGTCCCTTTCAGAATCGCGATAAAAGCTTCCATGATGCTGGCGCTGAGAATTTGCTTCATCGCCGCGTCCATCTTCGCCATTTTGAACACGAAAATCTCACCCGGCAGAAAAATATCGCCGCTCGGTGAACTGACGACGGTTTGAATTTGCCAATAATAAGTTTTCCCTTCTTCAAGCGGAAAAACGCCGGTGGACGGGTAGAGAAATGAAGGCGATCCGAAAAAATCCTTACCACGCTCAAGCGTCAATTGCGCGCGCGGCTCGTTTTGCATGACATCCTCGGGAGAAGCGTTGTAAGGCATGACTTCGCAGACGGTCAGGATGAACCTGTCCGCGTTTGACGCCCAGGAGAATTGCGGGAAATCGGTGTGAACTTCAGGGTAGAAATCCCCTTGCCCGACCGGAACGCCGGGCCCGATCAAGTCGACCGACGCCGGTTCTTTAATATCAATCACTACGATCAAACAAACTTGCTCTTGACTGCCTTCAAGCGAAAGGGTGACCGCCAATTCAAGCCGATCCGCCGGGAATTTGCCGTGTTTCAAAATCGCCGTCGTCAGTTCCGTTAAAGCGCCGATTTCTACATTGACAAAATCGAGATTGACGCCGGCGACGGTGGAATTGACAATGTCAACGTTGGTAATTGATTTAGGCGGGTCGCTCTGCGAAAAAGAAAACGGCAGGCTCTGAGCTTCGTAAATTACGCGGTCAAAGTTCTGGCTAAACAGCGTAAACCTTAAGCGCACAGATTGCGGCTCAGGCGAATGGCTCGTGATATTCACGCGGAAAAGCGGTTGCGAGCTGCTGGATTGTAAAAGGTTGAAATTGCTGAGAAACAAAACTTCCGGCGTGGTCAACAAACCGCCGGAAATGCTGAAGCTCTGGCTGGTTTGCGAACAATCTTCCTGCGCCATGCCTGAAGAAAATAGAAAAGCGGTGAGAAGCCCCCCGGCAACGATGAAGAATCGCCTGCCTTTTAACCGGGTCATGTTGTATCTCCTGCCAATGGTGTTTCGTCCTTGCTGTCACGCCCCCGGCGCAATCGGCATTTATTATGCCACCCAATAGTCAACGGTTTTTAGCAAGACTCCCTGAAAAAAAGATGATAGATTTTGGGGCAGGCGTCTCATTTTGGACAGTTGCAGGATCGAACACGGCATTTGTCGGGAAGTACTACAACAAGCCCCCACTTGCGCTTTATCGGGAAGTTAGTTACTGATGTTACGCACGCCAATGCATCGCCTGTTGCTCAGACTTGAACATGGTTTCATTAGCACTGGCTTGAGCCCGGTGACGTGCAAGGCACCCATTTTCATCCCTTCCGCCGCGCTGGCGCGGCGGAAGGGATCGGACGAACGTTTTCAAAAATCTCCGCTCTGAAGAGCGGAGCTAATGAGAATCAAAAAAGCTGCCTGCGGGCTTTAATCACGCGTACCAAACGGCGGTGCGTAACATCAGTTAGTTATGCAAAGGCGGTGGTGGAGCCGCGATGCATCGCGGCTCTACGATCGTGGGGTGAATATAGATCTAGGGGTTCAACATGAAAAAACGCGCTTTATTCGCTAGTAAGCGACATGGCTTGATCGCAGTTTTCGGCGCGCTGTGCATTATTATATTTGCGGTGGTCTTCCAATATCTTTTGAGCATTCATAGGCCAGACCCGGAATTTCCGGAGTTCTTCAAATACTTTTATTTAACTCCTGCCGTTCTTGTCTCATACGGATTCGCCGCTACGTTTTTTGTGGTCTCGCTCTTCCAATATGAAAGAACCTACAAAAATTTTGTAGTGCTGTTTTGGTTTTTATCGCTATCCGCCGTC
The DNA here is from genome assembly GCA_964014485.1 of uncultured Deferribacteres bacterium. GTDB lineage: Bacteria > Zhuqueibacterota > Zhuqueibacteria > Zhuqueibacterales > Geothermadaptataceae > CAXHAT01. Next base: position 35,849 of record CAXHAT010000022.1, on the reverse strand, counting down.
CTGATTTTTTCCTGCCATCCCGAAGAGCGGCCGGAAGGGCTTTCGAGCCCCGTCCATAAATTGCCGCGATAAGCGACTTAGCTTGGCGTCGAATCAGAAAGGCAGCGGCTTAATAACATCATCAATATAATGCGCAGAAACGGCAGCGACAGTGGGGCAATCATTCACTATCCGGAAGGTTTCTCTCATCCTTTTTGACGCGCCGTTCCACCTTTTTAATGTCTTCGGCGGGCGGCAGTTCTTCTGGAACAATCCCGCGCCTTAACAGCAGATCACGCACTTCTTCGTTGTTCTCAATATGCTCGCGCGTTATCGGATTTTCTCCCTGAAGGTCTTTATTTTCAATATTGAAGGTCGTGATTTCAGTCGCGAACGCTTTACCCGCCGTTGTTACGCGCGGCAAGAAATCAGCAAGCGGTCGATTCCTGGGCACGCCAAGCTTACGTTTCATCGCCGATGTAGAGTAAGTAAACATCGCACGGTCGCCTTTACTGCGAATCCTGCTCAGCCCCGCGCCGTCAACGCCGCGTTCAAACGCAAGTCTGCCCAACTCAGCTTCGTGATCAGTCAGCTTTTCGCGAGCAACCATGCGCTCGAATTCTTCAAATCTTTGCTCCAGGATTTCATGTTTACGGGTTTGCGACAGGAAGTAGCCTTGAGCAAAAGACGCTTCCTTTTTTCGTGTATCGCCGTTATTGGCTACCAGATAACCGGCAAATCGAGTGAGCAGGAAGTCTTTGACCACGCGCTTCGCCCCCTTCCCAACTTCAATTGGCTTATCTGTTTCAATAAAATGATCACCCGGATTGTGCCCGAGATTTTGGCAGGCGTTTTTGGCTCGTTCGATCACCCCTTGGAACATTTGCCACTTTTCGTAACCAAGAAGGCGCTGAAGATCTCTGGCAAACCACACTTCCATGCCGTCAACCATGTTGGCGTAGTCGTCAAACTTTTGTTTTAGCCGCTTCACGAGTTCCTTGTTGCTCATCTCCATTCTCCCGATCATGTTACTAACGTTAGTAACATGATCAAAGTATTGTTTTTTTTAAACTAAAAACACTTTTTAACGCCCGTATGGGGCAGTTTTCGGACAGTTTCGGGACACTTTGGGACAGTTTAATCCCATCGAGTTCGATGTACCATCTTACTAGCTCTAGTAAAGTGGTACGGAATTCCAAAATCGGCGGCAAGCGTTTCGTTTCGTCCCCGAAATAGTACGGTTTTTGGCGGAAATTACGGTCGGTTTGTGATCCGTCCCACTGTCATTCGTGAACATTTTTCAGGAATCCGCTTTGCTTGAACTTTGATTATTCGGGATCATGGGGGGACAAAAATACGAATGGCATGATCCCGGCGTGGAGCAGCTAAAATCTTGCAATTTACGAAAGCAAAGGGGGGAAGCAAGTGGGGGCATAGGTGGGGAATTTTGTGGGACGCAGTGATTTTATGGGAAAATGGAATTTATTGAATTTTTATTGTCGCAATAAATTCCATAAATCTTGTTCAAGAATTGCTCACGTTTGTACAGGACGGGCGATTTTACGCTCAAAACGCTTGGCGTGAATTGTTCAAGATTCGTTCACTTTTGCTTGAGCTTGAAAAAACATGGGGAAAAAGAATTCAGAAACCAAAACTTTTTCCCATACCGGTCTTGGGTCAAAATATTTTTCAAGCAGTGCCGACGCGATCATCAGCTCTGTTTCGGAGTTTTCTGTACAGATTCGCGTTTCATCAAATGCCGTCATCAAGCCGCGTTCGCAATTTGAGTCGGGTAGGTATCATTCTCCATTCAAATAATCTCTGTAATTTTTAAGATCACGATACAAGGCTACTTGTTCCGATGAGAGCGACTGCATAAGCAGCAACGCATTTGTTTCTAAATAAAGCTTCTGCTTTTCGTTAAGCGTCGCGTTGAACTTTTTGGCGAATGATATTGATTGAAGATAGCAGTAGAGTCGTTGCCCCTCGTCAATTGGCATATCGGGCCCGAATGGTTGCATTAGACTGAGTGTGAGATGCTTGGAAATGTCTTCTTTGGTTAAAATATTTGGCCTTTCTAACCGCGCTTTACGCAAAATATGAATACCGTAACCAAGCAACCAATCTTCAGTGGAGATGTTGTCTATCTCAGCCGCCTGAGCTTTCGACGTCATCGCTGCGACAATGAGCGGAGAAAATAATTGTTGCGTTCCCAAGCTATCTACCAGATGTTCGGCGGTTTCTAATAACGCGGAAACTACGTGGTCTCTAAACTTGTCCAATGCTAACGCCAAGCTGCTTGGCCCATAATCTTTTTTAAATGGACGATCTTTCATAAACCTATCAAACCAGTATTCGAATTCTCGTAATGCTTCCGTTGAATCTTCTTCTGTCTTGTGAAGTTCCAGTGCTAACTCATGGTAAGTTGGGTGCAGTTCAGTAAATTTTTGCCTGTTGCCATCTTCGCCACACGCAAAAGCCCACCCCGCCAAGACTGCCAAAATAATTCTAAAGTTCATAATTTTTCCCCTTTTGTTCAAAACACTTCGCTAACAAGCAGCAATACTTAATCTGTTTGGTGTATTGAAACAAGCCCAACGACGCGAAGCCGGCTTCGCAACTGGCTTGGAGACGTTATTTTCCACGCCCGTTTTTTCTGCGTGTTCAACGCCTCTGTAACCTGATTCTGCGTTCTTGTATTCTTTGCCGCATTTATGTCGCCCTCATACTTTGCGTTGCATTCAAGACAAATTCACTCGCATGCGGACGGAATCAGAAATAACACTGAGCGTATTTCAACTTTCTGAATCGGGCTTCTGAAGGAAGCGTTGGATTGTCACAACTCGATTTTACGCAGTTCACGGCGCTATCTTTTAGAGGATGAGGGAAACCATGGGCCCGAAACTTATGGGGCTTCGCGAGCTTGAATTTGACAAGAAGTCAAAGAAATGATAATTGACGGCAGGACGCTATCTTTAAACGAATCCATCGAAACGGATCTATGCATTATCGGCTCCGGGCCGGCCGGGCTGACGCTGGCGCATGAGCTGATTGGCACAGGTTTACGTATTTGCATCCTCGAAAGCGGCGGTTTGAACAAAGACGAATTCGCCCAAAACTTGAACAAGGGGCGCCTGAATGCAGATTACTACGACCTGCCTCTGCACCTTAGCCGTCAAAGGCAAGCCGGCGGGACGGCAAACGTCTGGGGAACGGAACTTGGGCGAAACGAAATGGGGACGATGTACGCGCCGCTCGATCCTATCGATTTCGAAAAACGCTCGTGGATTCCCCACAGCGGCTGGCCGATCAAGTATCATGACCTTGTGACCTATTTTGAGCGCGCGCAGCATGTTTGCGGGTGCGGTGGTTTTCTATATCGCGCGGAAGACTGGGAAGCCGATGATTCGCAGCGATTGCGCCTCAATCCGCAGAAGATTTCAAACTCCGTTTATCAATTTGGCCTGCGCATGGTTTTCACGGAAACCCTGCTTGGCGCGGTCAAAAAATCTGAAAACATCCGCCTGATCACCCACGCGACGACGCTTTCTCTTGAAGCGGACGAAAATGCAAAAAGCGTCAATCGCGCCTTTGTCGCCGCAACGCAAGATCGTCGGTTTACCGTAAAAGCGCGGCGTTTCGTCCTCGCCGGGGGCGGCATCGAAAACGCCAGATTGCTCCTGCTTTCAAACGCCGTTCAAAAAGAAGGCTTGGGCAACGAGCACGACGTGGTTGGGCGTTATTTCATGGATCACCCCATCGTCAGAACCGGGACCATCTACCCGACAAGTCGAAATATTTTCAATCATTTGTCTTTTTATGACTTAAAGCCGCTGAACGGACGCAAGGTCATGGGAAAATTGACTCCAACCGAACGCTTGCTCCGTAAAAAAGCGCTTCTCAACATTAGCACATTCTTGTTTCCGCGCAGCGCATGGCACGGCTCGAAAGCGGCTTCGTACTCGTTTCGTGCAATCCTTGAAGCGGCCAAGCGAACCCGCCTTCCCGCTTCTGTCGGCAAACACTTCTCGCGCGTATTGTTCAACGCGCACGACGTAGCATTTACGGCCATTCGAAAGGTCTTCAACCTGCAACCGCCCATCCCAAGCATTGGTCGCGGGGGTTGGTCGGATTGCGACAAAAAGGAAAAGCGATTCGCAAGAATCGAAGTGGTTCATGCGACCGAACAAGCGCCAGACCCTGAGAATCGAATCACGTTCGACAGTACGCGAGACCAATACGGTCAACCGCGCGCTAAACTAACCTGGAAATGGCGTGAGGACGACGTTCGCAGCATTTTACAATTTCAGGAAATCTTGCAGCAGGAAATTCAAAAGGCGGGCGTCGGTTCGCTCAAAATTGAACGGGACGGCGGGCTCCCCCAGCTCCTCGGTGCGAGCAAGCATCACCACATGGGCACAACGCGGATGAGTGACGATCCGAGGCGCGGCGTGGTTGACGAAAATGCGAAAGTACACAGTCTCAAAAATCTTTTCATCGCCGGAAGCTCAATTTTCCCGACCGGCGGCTACGCCAACCCCACCTTGACTATCATCGCCTTAACGATCAAACTAGCAGATCACTTGAAACGGCAAACGTCATCTTGAGCGATTTTAAAACGATAGTTTGATGGTTTCTTTTCTCAAGTCCGGAAAGCTGCGCGGAAAGTTCAGTGTACTGGACAAAATAAGCGTTTTTTGTCCAGCACGCTGACATAAAGCCCTAAAAATCATCTGTCTGCACTCGCTGTCTGTCTCGGTTTTATAAACGCTAAAATCCATTCACCAGGCTCACATGCACTTTCCCCTGAGACAATCCGTCACCTTCGCCAAGAGCGTAATCCACGCCAATAATCCCCAGCCCCGTTTCGATACGCGCGCCAAAGCCAAAACTACGCTTGAAATCTTGCGTCACGGTTTGGTCGATTTTGCGGTAAAAATACCCTTGATCAAAAAAAACAAAAGCGCGGCTGCGCGCCGAAAGCAAGTAGCGCAACTCAATATTTGCCCAGGCGATGCGCGAACCGTTGAATTGCTCTTCCCGATACCCTCGTAGCGTCCTGGCCCCGCCAAAGCGAAAAACGTCCGTGATTGGGTTGATCGCCCGACGGCTAATTAACTGCCGCCAATGCAGCCCGACCGCCAGGACGGAATTTCCGCGAACCGGCAGATAACCTTCCGTATCGGCGACCAGGCGTTGTTGCTCAAAAGCGTCTTGTTCTGGGTCGCCAATTACAGTTTCCGTTTTCGAAATACGTTCAAGCAGTGAAAAAAACACAGCCCCGGATCGCGGATTAATCGGATCATTCGCCGAATTATAGCGCAAGCCAAAACCGAAAGCCGTAGCCTGACTGCCGGGCACAACGCCGACGCTTGCCGTGTCCGGACTGATGCTGGCCCGTTCGAGATTCCCCACGATGTGCATTTGCGGCGTTAGCGGAAATTCGGCTTGCAACCGCCATTTGCGGTCCGTGTAAAGCGTGTCTTGAAAAAGCTGCTCAAATCCACCGGACAGATTCAGCGGCAAGTTTAGGACTCGCGGTTCAAAATATTCGACGGCCAAATCCTGCGTGTTTCTGCCGCGTTTCTCCCAGCGTGCGGAGAGCTTCCGTCCCGTGCCGAAGAGATTGCCAAAATCAACGTCAAACAGTCCGGAAATAAATCCGGGTTCCGTCTCGGTCGCCGGGTTAAAACCGATCACGCCATTGAAAGTGTTTTGATTCGCTTCTTCAACTTTGATTTGCAGAATCGCATCCTGACGCGGGCTAATCAACAACTCAGGCCGGTAAACGCGCCGAAACAAGCCGGTTTTCATCAGCCTGTCAGGAACGGCGGTTAGAAAAGATTCCTTCAAGACAGCGCCTTGTCGCAAACCAAGCTCGCGCAGGATCAAACTGCGTCGCGTTTGATCATTGCCCAGAATCTGAACGCTGTCGGCGTAAACAATCTTTCCGGGGACGAGTTTCACGCCGAGTTTATAGCTTGTCGGCGCGTCGGCAAGGGAGTCAAGTACGACGGCCTGAAGTTCAATTTTTGCAAAAAGCCGTCCACTTTCACCCAGAGCGTCCAAAACTTCCGCGGCGCTTTTTTGCAGGCGTTCCAGCGAGTTCGCTTGCGCGAGTTTTCTTAGCGCAGCAAATGATTTCAAAGAATCCGGCGCATCGAGTATAACGCCCGCCAATTTCAATCTTGGGCCTTCGTCGATTTCTACAAAAATACGCTCATCCGGGAGCGGCTGGATTGCCAAAGAATCGATTCGGGCGAACAAAAAGCCTTCGATGCTCAACAGACGCAGGATTTGTTTCGAGAGCTGTTCTAATGATAAATTTGTGGCGGGATTTTGGAGTTGAAAACCAAGTGCGGCGAAGATTTCTTGCGGCTTCATCGCGCCCGTCGTTTTGATAACAACCGGCCTGTGAAGTGAATCCATCACCGTTACTTGTTTTGCAAAAGAGTCGCGGGGGGCTGAAAAAATCACGGCGCAATTGAGCAGAAAAATGACCGCGAAACCATAGGCCGCTGAGTTTTTTTCCCTAAAAAGCGACATTGAACCCGACGCTTGGGACAAACGGCAGCATGTAAATCGGGCGCGAAAACAGCGCCGGTTTAGGGAAACGCAGAGACTCGGGCAGCGATTGGTCATCCCCCTCTATTCGAATAATCGACTCGTACTGAAACACGTTTTTGCGATTGTAAACGTTCACCAAATCAATATAAAACTCAAACGGCGCGCGATTCGAATTGCTGCGCCAGGCAAGACGCACGTCCAGGCGGTGATAGTCAGGCAGGCGCGCGGAATTGATATTTTCCGGCGGCCCAAAATCCGGGATGAAACGAACGTAGCCGGTGGCCGGATCGGTAATGATAAAAGTCGTCGTGTCGCCGGCGTTGAACGGGTCTTCGCCAACCCCAATAATTGGATCGACGCGGAGCGCGGGCGTGTAAGGAAAGCCTGAGCCGTAATTCCAATTCACGCCAAAATGGAAATTCGAGAACATGTTATAATTTACCGCAAGATTGAGCGTGTGGCGGCGGTCGTACTGGTAAGCGGGCGCAATCCGTCGACCGTTGATCGTTTGTTCCTGCGTGGCTTTGCCGAGAGAATAGGAAAATGATCCGCTCCAGCGGTCACCGGCGAAGGCGCGCTTTTCCAGGCGCAAGTCCAGCCCGTAGGCTTTTACCGTTGCATCGTTCACGGGGTTCGGCGTTTGCCTGAGCACCGTTCCGCTTTCTACAAAATAAGCCGCCGGAGTCGCAGGCGGGCCGTGCCCGATTGGGCGCGCGACGGGGACCGTGGCCAATTCGTAATCCTGCGTCAAAAGATCATTCAATTGCTTCCAGTAAGTTTCCACCGAGAGCTCGAACCTGTCGTCCAATTTTCGCGTCAAGCCAAAAATATTGTGCGTGCCCGACTCCACGTTCAAATTCGAAATGCTGGAAAAGCGCAACAGGTCGAAAATCCTGCCGCCGTCGAGGAACTTTTCATAGCCGGGACTTTGGCGGAACAGGCCGAAAGAAAAGCGCGCGCTCGTCAAAGGATCAATTTCCAGACGCGCCGCCAAGCGGGGGGAGGCGTAGAATTGGTCGTTCGTTCCGTAGTAATCCAAACGTACGCCGGGCTGAACCGACGCGCGGTTTTCAAAAAAGGAAATTTTGTCTTGAAAATAGACGTGCCAGCGTGAGTAGGGACTTTCCGCCGTGACTGTATCCGCCAGCGCGCCCAAAAACCCGGAAGCGGCGTAAAGCGCATCAAAAACATTTTTGCCGACCTGATCGAGGTCAAGCGTTGAAGCCAGCGTATTGTCGAGAAAATCAGCGCCGAACCCCGCCTCGACGATGTGATTCCCGGTCTGGTAAATCATCCAACCGCCGCTGGAGAGCCGGTCAAATTTGTAGTTTTGCGCATAATCAAACGCCAGCGTGTCCGCTTCTCCGCCAAGCGGCGTTGAATAGATTAGCTCCCCGTCGAAGAAATCTTTGCCCAGCAACGAACCATGCGAGTAAAGACTGCCGCCAAAATCGCTCGCGCCCTGGTTGCGGTACCAGTTGGCGTAGACGCGGCCTTGAAGTTTTTCCGAAGGGATGAACGACCACGATCCGCCGTAAATAGTGTTTTTCATCTGGTCGTCGCCGTCAAAGACCGGGTTGTCGGAAACCTGTTCGCCGACTTGTTCCTTGACCAGATAGTCCATGTTATTGCGGCTGTAAAAACCTGTGAACTGCAGGCGGTGTTTTGCTGAAGGCCGGAGCACGAGCTTGGCGATCCTGTCTTCAAAATCCGGGAACGCCACGTCGTTGACAATGCCGATGTCGCGCACAAAATCTTCCGCGAACAGGTCGTAAAAACTGCGTCTGCTGCTCACGATCCACGAACCGTTGAGAAAGCCGGTTTTGCCTTCAAGAACCAGATTCGCATTGGTCGCGTTTGCGCTAACTCTGCCGCCGAGCCATTTCGTCGTCGTCCCCTCGCGCAAGTTGACCGCCAAAACCGACGACAACCGATCCCCGAAAAGTGCCGGAAAACCGCCGGCGTAAAGCCGAACGTCCTGCACCAGCGCCGGATTGAAAACGCTCGCCATGCCGTTGCGACGATACGGGCTGTATAATTCCACCCCGTCCATGATGATCAGATTTTGCTCAGGAGAGCCGCCGCGCACGATAAATTGATTGGAAAGGTCGCTCGGCGTGGTCACGCCCGGCAACGCCTGGACGGCTCGAAGAACATCTTCAAAAGCGCCGGCGGAAGTTTGGATCAATCGTGGAGAAATGTCAAAGGTCGCGGGGGAGATTTCCAGACGCGCGTCTTCCACCCGCTCCGCCTCAACGCTGACTTCCCCGCCTTTGAGCGCAACTGGTTTTAGGGAGAATTGTAGATCGAGTCTTTGGGAAGATTTTAAGGAGACGTTCGCCCGATGCGTTTCATAGCCAATCATCAAAACGGCCAATTCGTAGTCGCCCGGCGGTACGTTCCTGACCTCAAAATTTCCGTTTTCGTCTGAGGCTGCGCCGCGCTGCGTCCCGACGATGACGATATTTGCGCCTGGCAAAGGTTGGCTCGTCTCGGCGTCACGAACCAAGCCCTGGATTACGGCATTTTGTTGTGCGGAGACCGGCATCACGAAAACGCTTAAAATGATCCATGCCAAAGTTTTATTTAAAAAACCCGATTCTTGACATTTTTTCCGAGCATGATAAGATAACATTTTCTTCCGTCGCCTCCCTGAAAAGCCTCTCGAATTCTTCGAGCAACATCTCTCGAAAACCTCAAACGAGCGTAACTTCGACTACCCACGCTTTTGGAACAAGACTTTTCAAACGCACATTTGTTCCGTCCCCTGCCTGCAGCAGAAAGCCTGAGCCGAGAGTCAAACCCCTGAAACGCACGATCACGTAGCCTCTGCCGGTGCAGTTTTTCATTTGTTCCCGCTCAATCTCAAACACCTCTCGCCGATAGTATTTTTGGACTTGTGCGGTGCTCAGGTTCACGACGTTTTGGCAAGCAAAAGCGCCGAAAAACAACGAACCGCCGGTGGAAAGTTTCGCCGGTTCCAGGGTCGGTCTCAGCCCGTAAAACCCCATACTTCTCGGCTTTGGGTGAAGCGTCGGCTGCATCGATTGCGCTACAAACGCAACGTCCGTTTTTTTCTTCCGGCAGAGTGCGATTTTATCAAAAATTGAGGCGTCAAAATCAAAACGCCGGCAAATCTCAGCGACAGCCTTTTGGGGGGAAACGCGATAAGGCTTGAGCGCATCTTCTGTTTGTTCTAAAACAGCGGTTTCTTTCGCAGACTCGTTTTTTTTGCCTGCGAATGAAGCTCGCGTTTTTTTTCGTATGACCGCCACGAAAAAACCGCCTGTGTCATTGTGATGCGGCCAACAACGAACGGCGTGTTTCAATTCACTCGGCAAAGTCTCGCCCTGCCAGCTCGTGACGCCGCTTGCACATCTAAATCCGGGCAAATGAACTTCTTCAACTTCAAGCGCATCGCCTGAATTTTCCAGCGCCCAAGCAACATTCATTTCATTTTCTTCCGGCGCAAAAGTACACGTTGAATACACAATGCGGCCGCCCGGTTTGCAAAGCTTGACGGCGCGTCGCAGCATAGCCCGCTGCGCTCTGGCTCGGCTTATTATCATCTTGTCGTTCGCTTTTTCCAGAAGGTGCGGGTTTTTACGAACCGTTCCTTCGCTGGAGCACGGCGCGTCGACCAAAACACGGTCAAAGGTTCCGGCGGCTTTGGGGTAATTCCCCGCGTCATAAACGGTTGTCGCGACGTTCAGCAGGCCGAAGCGGACGAGTTTTTGGCTGATAATATTGAGCCTGCCTTCATTAATATCATTGGCGATCACCGTTCCGCGATTTTGCATGGCAATGGCCGCCTGAACGGTTTTACTTCCGGGCGCGGCGCATAAATCAAGAACACGTTCACCGGGTTGCGGAGCGAGAAACTGCACGGGCAACATGGAGACTTCTTCTTGAACTTGAAAAAGTCCGGCGTTGAATTGCCACGTTTTCGCGGGACTGTTTTTTGAGTGCCATTTCAGCCCGTGTTCCGTCCAGGCAAGGCGATCGGGTTCGATCCCGTCCCCTCGCAGAGATTTGATCAGTTCATTCGGCTGAATCCGGAGAGAATTTATCCAAATACAAACGGGGAGATGTTCGGTTATTTTTTGAGAAAAGCCGCTCCAGTCGTCGACGATGGGCCGGTAGCGATCAAAGTGAGGAAAATTTTGTGGGAGCATTGTCAGTGCGGGATTTATTCTTCGCTTTCTGCCGCCGAGAAAAATACGAGCACTTGCAAGTCTTCTTCAATTGAATGAAAGCGATGCTCGACGCCCGCTCTAACGAAAATCACAGAGCCTGGCTTAACCAGCGTTTCTTCTTCGCCAACGCTGAGCACGGCTTTCCCGGCAATGACATAGTACACTTCGTCTTGCGTATGCGGCTGCTGCTTGTCTTCGCCGCCTTTGGGAAGCTTGTAGAGTCCGCTGCTTAAAGTGGGAACGCGTAAAAATGGCAGGTATGGTCGCCCCGATTCGGAAAGTTGTTTTTCGAGCGCGCCCATGTCAAACGCTTTCCACCCCAAAGAATCTTGAGGAAAAACGTTTGCAGGCGCAGCCGTCGGCTTTGATGCGGCAAAAAACAAGCAAGCTACCACGCCCCCAGCGCAAAAAAGAGCAACAATTTTCTTCATACAAAACCCGGCGTTAGCAAAAACAACTGCGGCTCACCGCCTACAATTCGTATTTTTTGATTTTATAGCGCATGGTTCTCAGACTGATGTCCAGGCGTTTCGCCGCTTCAGACTTATTGCCGCCGCACTTTTTAATGGCGTCTTCAAGCACCACGCGTTCCGCAAATTCTATTTTTTCTCTAAACGTTTCTCCTGCGTTCAGAAGCATTTCCGCGTTTGAAGGCGCGGCTTTTCTCGACAAAACCGAGATTGGCAAATGCTCGGGCAGCAGTTTGTCGCCTTCTCCAAGAACGATGGCGTTTTCAATAGCATTTTCGAGCTCGCGAACGTTTCCAGGCCAGTGGTGTTCCTGGCAAACATTTAAGGCGGACTGTGAGAGCGAAATGACGCCGCGCTGGTTTTGCTTGCAGTATTTTTGGATAAAATGTTCGATCAGCAAAGGAATATCTTCACTGCGATCACGCAGAGGCGGGAGCACGATGGGGATGACGTTCAGCCGATAGTACAAATCTTCGCGAAATTTTTGATCGGAAATGGCTTGCTCCAAATCCCGATTCGTCGCCGTGATCAGTCTAACGTCAACCTTGATTGGCTCCGCGCTGCCAAGGCGATTGATCGTCCGTTCCTGCAAAACGCGCAACAGTTTTGTTTGCACGCCGCCGGAAATCTCTCCGATTTCATCGAGAAAAACCGTGCCGTTATTCGCAGCTTCAAACCTTCCGATTTGGCGGCTGGTTGCGCCGGTAAAAGCGCCCTTTTCGTAGCCAAACAACTCGCTTTCCAAAAGCGTTTCCGGGAAGCTGGCGCAGCTTATTTCCATCAAAGGCTTCTTCGCGCGCGGGCTGTTAAAATGAATCGCACGAGCGACCAATTCTTTTCCCGTCCCGCTTTCGCCGCGAATCAAAACGGTGGCGTCGCTGCGCGCCACCTTCTCAATCGTTCTAAAAACTTTTTGCATCGGCTCGCTCTTGCCGATGATATTTTGGAAACGATAAACGCCTTGCAGCTTATCCTTCAGCGCTTCGTTTTCTTGCTCTAGATTGTGTTCGGAAATTGCTTTTTCGAGGATGACGAAAAGCTCGTCGAGGTCAATCGGCTTGGTCAAATATTCATACACGCCGATTTTCATCGCGTTGACGGCGTCTTTCACATTGCTGAAGGCCGTCATAACGATCGTCTTCAGCTCGGGGGCGATTTGCCGCGACTGCTCAAATAGTTCCATGCCGTCCATGCCGGGCATACGCAGGTCGGTCAAAAGCACGTTGAAACTTTCGCGTTCGAGCAGCTTTAACGCTTTTTTTGCGCTGTCTACGCCGACAACTTCGTAGCCTTCTTGTTTGAGAATTTCGACGAGTCCGGAAAGCGTGTTCCGGTCGTCTTCGGCAAGCAGAATTTTGGACATATTCGAATTTATTTTCTATGACGTTTCGGAGTCAAACGCTTCAGCGTTTGGGGGGTGATTTACCGTCACTCTCGACGGTGAATCGTAGCACTCCGAAAAGAGCTGCCTGGAAGCTATTGGCTGCTAATTTCAATTGCTGAAAGCCGGCTGTTGATAGCTGAACGGTTACATGCGACAATCTATAAATTTTTGTTTTTCCTGGATTCCCGCATCCGCGAGAATGACAAAAACGGGGCGTTTTTCATTTATCAGGGCAGCCCGCACCCAGATTACCTCAGAACACATTGGGATGCGCGCCTTCGGAAAAAAATTTGTGAACAACATCAACCACTTCATCAGCGACTTTTGTCTGCGCTTCGCGCGAATAGGCGCCAAGGTGCGGCGCTGTGAGTACATTTTCCCGACCCAAAAGCGGGTTCTCCGGCAACGGCGGTTCCTGCTCATAAACATCGAGCGCAAGCCCGGCGATCTTTCCAGAATCCAGTGCTTGTGCGGCGGCGGCCTCATCAATCAGCCCGCCGCGCGCGCAGTTGACAATCCGCACGCCGTCTCGCAGCTTTTCGATTGAGTTTGCGTTGATCATGTAGCGCGTTTCGTCGTTCAACGGCACGTGCAGCGTGATAAAATCAGCGCGCCTGAAAATTTCATCCAGACTCAGAGGCGACGCGCCAGCTTGACGAATCATATTTTCGCTCAAAAACGGATCATAAGCCAGAGCGTCCATACCAAAAGCCAGTGCGCGCTTCGAGATTTCGCGGCCAATTCTGCCAAACCCAATAACGCCGAGCGTTTTACCGAACAACTCAACGCCGCGCCAGTTTGCACGCTCCCATTCTCCGCTTTGCACCGAATTGTGAGCCGGAGCAAGATTTCGAGCCAATGCCAGCATCATTGAAAAAGCCAATTCCGCCGTAGCTATTGAATTCGCTCCCGGCGTATTAGCCACTGCAATACCGCACTTTTTTGCCGCTGCAATATCGATGTTGTCTACGCCAACGCCGCCGCGAACAATCAGTTTCAAACGTTTTTCGTCACGCAGTAAATCCCCGCCGATTCGCGTGGCGCTGCGAATGACGATGGCGTCGCAAGCATCCAGCAAAGTCTTTAATTTTTCCGGCGTCGGCGTTGGCAAATTTTCCGTTTCATAACCAAACTCCGCCAGCATCTTTCCGGCGCGTTCCGAGATATTGTCAGTTAAAATGATTTTCATGCTTTATTTCGCAAGAGATAATTCCAGATCGTTTGAATATGCAATTTGCACGGTTGCAACCGCTCGCCCAAGCTCAAATTCCCAGCCGTGATCTTTCAGCGCCAATTCCATTGCGGATGCAAACGCCACCATGTCAAGATGATCATAATAGCCCATGTGGGCGACGCGAAAAATATTGCCCTTTAGCTGCGCCTGTCCGCCCGCTACGGTGATATTGTATTTTTCACGCAAGCAGTTCACAAACGCAACCCCGTCGATGTTCTCAGGAATTTTGATAGCGGTCAACGCGTTGCTGGGCGTTTCCGCAAAAAGCTCTAACCCGACGGCTTTCGCGCCCTCTCGCGTTGAGTGAGCAAGGCGCGCATACTTGCTCCAAAAATGTTCAACGCCTCTTTCGAGCATCATATTCAAAGATGTGTGCAGCCCCAAAATCATAGTCACCGCCGGCGTAAACGGCGTTGTGTCGTTGTCCAACGCTTTTCTGGCTTTGGGCAAGTCGAAATAGAATTTCGGCAAGTTGCTCTTTTCCGCTAAACGCCAAGCCTTTTCGTTGAGCGCAACAAAAGCCAGCCCGGACGGCACCATCGCGCCTTTTTGCGAGCCTGAAACGACCACGTCCACGCCCCACTCATCTTTATAAAAAGGCAAAACGCCGACCGAAGTGATACCGTCGACAATTACGACGGCGTCACTGTGTTGGTGCGTTAATTCAGTGATCGTCTGTACGTCAAACGCGACTCCGGTGGAAGTCTCGCTGTGCGTCACAATCACAGCTCTGGCGTCCGAATGCTCCAGAAGTTTGGCTTTAAAATCATCAAGATCGAGCGTCTTTCCCCAAGGCACTTCAACCGAAACGACATTGAGACCGAACGTTCGCGACACATCCCCCCAACGCTCGCCAAATTTCCCGCCCTCAATGCTCAGGACTTTCTCCCCTGCGCTCAGAATATTGACAATCGCGCTTTCCATCGCTCCGGTGCCGGAACAGGTCAGCGTCAAAACGTCGTCTTCGGTTTTGAACAACTGGTTCAAATTTCGCGACGTTTCCTTGAACAGTTTTTTGAAATCTGCGGACCGGTGGTGCCGCATTGGCTGGGACATGACATTGATGACTTCGTCCGGGATTTGGGTCGGACCTGGCGTATAAAGGCGAGGACGCATATGAATCAATTCTCCAAAAAGGATTTTAAGCTTAAGAGCAAGGCCGATTTCCCCGCTCCGGTTTTTGCAGAGCAGAAAATTGGCCCGTTGACAGGATAACGTTCAATAGCGGAAGTAATCCGGGCCTCGGCTTGTTTGGCCTGGTTACGGCTCAACTTGTCCAGCTTCGTAGCAACAGCCAAGATCGGAATTTCCAAATGCGCCAGCCATTCGATAAGTTCCAGGTCTAACGCCGTCGGCCCCATGCGTGAATCGATGAGTGAAACGACGACGCGCAGATGTTGGTTTTTGCTCAGATAGGCTTCGATTAAGCGCCGCCACTGCTGCCGCTCTGTTTTGGGGACTTTAGCAAAACCGTAGCCCGGCAAATCGACAAAGTGGAAAGCGTCGTTGATTAAAAAATAATTTAGCTGGCGCGTTTTCCCAGGAGTTCCGCTGGTTTTTGCGAGTTTTTTGCGGTTCAAAATCTTGTTAATCAAGCTTGATTTGCCAACGTTAGACCGTCCGGCGAAAGCGATTTCAGGCAGGCGTTTTTTGGGGAGTTGCGAGAGTGCGGTGAAGCTAGCGACAAACTCCGCGCTTTTGATTTTCATGAAAATTTATCCGGCAATCGTAAGCGGGAGTACCTGATCCATGTGGCTGACTTGAACAACTTCGAGACCTTTTTTAACCTCAGGCGGAAGTTCCTTAAATTCCGGTTCGTTTTCTTGCGGAATGAGAACTTTTTTTACGCCAACCCTTTGGGCCGCCAGGAGTTTTTCATTCAGTCCGCCAATCGGCAGAACCTTTCCGCTCAAAGTGATCTCGCCTGTCATCGCTACGTTCTCATTCACCGATTTTCCGGTCAATGCCGAGATCATGGCGACGGCAATGGTAATTCCCGCTGAAGGCCCGTCTTTCGAAATCGCGCCTTCCGGAATGTGCAGATGCAAATCTTTCTCTTTCCAAAAATCCGGATCAATTTTCAAGAAGTCGCTTCGGCTGCGAATATAGCTCAGCGCCGCTTTGGCGGATTCCTTCATGACCTCGCCGAGCTTGCCGGTCAGAGTCAACCCGCCTTTGCCTGCAAGAACATTGACTTCTAGTTCGAGAATGTCACCGCCGTAGCGCGTCCAGGCCAAGCCAAGCGCTGAACCCGGGCCGTTGCTGACAAATCGGCTTTTCGATTTGTATTTTGGCGCTCCAAGAAATTGTTCGACATGCGCGGAGGTCACGCGAAACTTTTGTGTTTTTTTGGAATCGCCGACTTTCAATTTTGCGATTTTTCGACAGATCGAGCCGAGTTCTCGCTCAAGATTACGCACGCCGGCTTCCTTGGTGTATTCACGAATAATTTTGATGATCGCAGGGCGGGTAAAAATTGTGTCGGCTTTTTTTAAGCCGTGGTTTTTGAGCAGTTTGGGGATGAGGTAGTCATGCGCGATGGCGTATTTTTCATGCTCAAGATAGCCCGGCAAATCAATGATTTCCATGCGATCTTTCAACGGCTCGGGGATTTGCGAGCGCACGTTGGCTGTGGTGACAAAAAGCACCTGCGACAAATCGTAGTCGACTTCCAGATAATGATCATTGAACGCCACGTTTTGTTCAGGATCGAGCACTTCGAGCAACGCTGACGAAGGATCGCCCCGAAAATCCGCGTTCATTTTATCCACTTCATCCAAAAGAAAAACCGGATTGACCGCGCCCGCCTTCTTCATCGATTGCACGATTCGCCCCGGCATCGATCCGATGTATGTTCTGCGATGGCCGCGAATCTCCGCTTCGTCGCGCACGCCGCCGAGAGAAATGCGCACGAATTTTCTGCCCATTGCGCGCGCGATGGAACGCCCCAAAGACGTTTTCCCAACGCCCGGAGGCCCGGCCAGGCACAAGATGGGACCCTTCATTTTTTTCACAAGCTTGAGAACGGCGAGATGCTCCAGAATGCGTTCTTTCGGCTTTTTCAGGCCGTAATGATCCTCATCGAGGATTTTCTGAGCCTGATCGATATTTAGGCGATCTTTGGTCTTTTCTCGCCAAGGCACGCTAACCAACCAATCAAGATAATTGCGAATGACCGTGGATTCCGGTGAGAGCGGCGCCATCAACTTAAGCTTGTCCCATTCTTCGAACGCTTTTTCCTCCGCCGGTTTGGGCATTTTTGAGCGGACGATTTTCTCCCGCAATGCACCCAATTCGCTGTCCGCCGTCGCCTCTTCACCAAGCTCTTCCTGGATGACGCGCATTTGCTCTTGCAGAAAGAACAATCGTTGGGACTTGGAAATACGGCCGCGCACTTTTTCGTCGATGTTCTTTTCGAGCTGAAGAATTTCTTTCTCAGACTCGAGCAATTCGACCAAGAGCAGCAATTGATCCATGACGTCATTTTCTTCAAGCAAAGTTTGCTTCAAAATCACTTCTCGCTGCAGATGGGCGGAAATATAAAAAGCCAATTGTTCCGGAGTTCTCATCCCTTCCAGTTGCAACAAGACTTCGTCAGGAATGTTTGCGTTGGCCTGCACGTAATCGTGAAACAGCTTCCTTGCTTTGCGCATAATCGCCGCCGACTCCATGCCGTGTTCATGAACATCGGAATAGACTTCGACAAATCCCTGAAAATGATCCGAGGGCGGAAGAAATCGGCGAATCTTACCGCGCACAAGCCCCTCGACGAGCACCTTCATCAGCCCGTTGGGCAGCTTTAAAATTTGCAGGATTCTGGCGATCACCCCGACGCGAAACAATTCGTCGCGGTCAGGGTTTTCCGTCGTCAAGTCTTTCTGAGTCGCCAGGAAAATCATCTTGTTCGCCAGCATGGCTTCCTGAACCGCGCGCAAGGAAGATTCGCGTCCGACCAGAAGCGGAAAAATCATGTATGGGAAGACAACAACGTCTTTGAGAGGCAGGACCGACATGCGGTTATTGATTTCAAGGATTTCCTGGTCTCGGTGGACCTTAAAGGTTTTTTCGGGCATAAACGCTTATACGAAATTAGGTTGATTTAAAAGGAATTTGACAACTGTCGGCGGGCCTGCAATTGGTCATCGAGGATAAAACGCGCTCACAGCATTAGAAGGCAAGAGAGAATTTGCAAAACGTCAAACGATTCATTAGGCGCTTTTCTTAACGCTTTCATAGGTTAAAACAGGCTCGGCGCCCTTGCGAACCACGTCTTCGGTAATCAGACAGCTCTTCACTTCCGGCATTGACGGAATGGTAAACATAACATCGAGCATGAATTCTTCCATAACAGCGCGTAAGGCTCTTGCGCCCGTACCTCGACTCACCGCAATCTCCACAATGGCCTTCACAGCGCCCGGGTCGAATTCAAGATGCACGCCGTCCATGTGCAGAAGACGCTTGAACTGTTTGGTTAAAGCATTCTTGGGCGCGAGCAGGATCGTTTTAAGCGCTTCTTCATCAAGCTCGTCCAAAGTAGTCGTTACGGGCAGTCTGCCAATAATTTCCGGGATCAGACCGTAGCGCAGCAGATCGTCCGGCTGGACTTCGCTAAAAAGCGAGCCAATTCTTCCGGTCTTGCGCGGTTTTGCCTCAGAGCCGAAGCCTATGACTTTTTTGTCCATTCGTGCGGAGATCACACGATCGAGCCCTTCAAAAGCGCCGCCGCAAATGAAGAGAATATTCTTGGTGTTGATATTGATGAGGTTTTGCTCAGGGTGCTTTCGTCCGCCTTTTGGCGGCACAGAAGCTGAGGTGCCTTCGAGCAGTTTGAGCAAACCCTGCTGCACGCCTTCGCCGGAAACGTCTCGCGTTATGCTGGGGTTGCCGTCTTTGCGGGCCACTTTGTCAATTTCGTCGATGTAAATAATCCCCTTTTCAGCGCGCTCCAAATCATAATCCGCCGCCTGTAAAAGCCTGACGAGGATGTTCTCGACGTCATCTCCCACGTATCCGGCTTCGGTCAACGTCGTTGCGTCAGCGATTGTAAACGGCACTTGCAGAAATCTCGCAAGCGTTTGCGCAAGCAAGGTTTTCCCAGTGCCGGTCGGCCCGACGAGCAAAATATTGCTTTTTTCCAGCTCGACGTCTTCAAAAGGATCGAAACTGTCAATCCGTTTGTAATGATTATAAACGGCGACGGATAACGATTTCTTGGCGCGTTCTTGCCCAATGACGTAATCGTCGAGCTCTTGCTTTATTTCAGCAGGTGTGGGGATTCTGCCGTAAAACGGCACAGAGCGTTTTTGAATATCATCTCGAATGATTTCACTCGCACTGCGCACGCATTCATTGCAAATGTAAACTTCCGGCCCGGTGACAATGCAATCCACCTGGTTAGAATTTTTCTTGCAAAAACTGCAAATAAAGAGTCGATCTCGTTTGTTCTGCTCCGCCATAATCCGCTTTACTTATTTGTTATTGCCTCGCACTAAAACATCGTCGATCAAGCCGTAGTTTTTCGCTTCGTCAGCCGACATGTAGTAGTTGCGTTCAGAATCTCTTTCGATCTGTTCAATGTTTTGTCCAGTGCGATCATGCAGAATTTCGTTAATCCTGCCTTTCAGGGCCAAAATTTCTTCAGCTTCAATTTCGATGTCGCTGGCCTGGCCTCTGGCTCCGCCGTACGGCTGGTGAATCATAACGCGAGAGTGAGGCAATGCGAAGCGCTTGCCCTTTTTGCCCGCAGCCAATAAGATCGCCGCCATGCTTGCGGCGTGACCGACGCAATACGTGATCACGTCTGATTTTACATAACGCATCGTATCATAAATCGCCAAACCGGACGAAATGTATCCGCCTGGAGAATTTATGTACATTGAAATGTCTTTGTCTGGGTCTTCCGCATCCAAAAAGAGCAATTGTGCGATAACCAAACTAGCAACTGTATCGTCGATGCCCGTGCCGATAAAAACGATTCGTTCTTTCAACAAGCGGGAAAATATATCGTAAGCGCGTTCGCCTCTTCCGGTCTGCTCGACCACGTATGGCATTGAAAAACTCATTTGTCCGCCTTTTTATGTTCCTATTGAGCTAATAGTGATTTTTTCTTTTCCAAATCTTTACGGGTAAACTTCTTCTCTTTGATTTTTTGCTTTTCGTAAAGAAAATCCAAGGTCTTTTCTTCCAGCAATTTGTTATGAATTTGCTCCATCTGACCAGAGTCGTTTTTGATCCGGTTCCAAGCCCTGCGAGCATCTCCGTTGCTTTTCGCAACAGTGTCTTCCACCCACTTTTGAATCTCATCACTGCCTACGGAGATGTCATTCTCATCCTGTAGTTTCTTTTGAATGAGCTGCCATTTGATATTCCAAATTGCACGGGGACGATACTCTTCACGAATCGTCGTTTCATCAAATTCTCTGTTTTCTGCTTCGGAAGATTTTTTGAGATTATCGACGAAAACATCAACGTACAAATCCACCATGCCCCCAGGAACATCGATGGGATTGTTTTTCAAAAGCTCGTCGATCACCATGTGCTGAAAGATATCATCAAACTCTTTTTGATATGATCCCTGCACGTTTTCAGTCAAAGCGTCTTTCAGTTCTTCGAGCGTTTCGAACTGCCCCGTGTCCTTGGCTAAATCGTCGTCAACTTCAGGCAAAATTCGTTTTTTAACTTCTTTGACTGTGGCGTCAAACTTTATCGGCTCAACGGGGCCGTCATCGCCCTCGGATTGTTCCGGCGTCAAAGAAATTATTCTTTTATCGTCTACGCTCGCACCGAGCAATTGTCGCCCAATCTCGCTCATTTCGCCGGAATCAGACACGACTTGCACGAGTTGATCTTCGTACCGATTGCCGACAACGGGCAAACCGCCGGCATCGACTTGCTGCAAATCAATTCTTATAAAATCCTGCTCGTTGACGGGTTCGTCCGAGGATTGCCAAGCCGCATGCTGTCGACGAACATTCTCCAGAGCGTCATTTACATCCTTGTCGTCAACTTCGTAGACGCGCTTTTCGAATTTAAAACCCTCGATCTTCTTCAGCTCAAACTCAGGTTCAACTTCAACCAGAAACTCGACTTCAAGGTCTTGGCCAGGCTGGTAGTTCACTTTCTGAACTTTCGCTGGAATGACAGTTTTCAGGTTTTCTTGTTTTCTTGCTTCGGAAAAAATTTCAGGCAGGATTTTCTCAACAACATCAGCTTGAATGGATAATCCATAAAGCTTTTTGATAATTGGAATCGGCACTTTGCCTCGCCGGAATCCCTCGATTTTCGCTTTCTTGCGAAATTCACGATACGCTTTTTCAAACTTCGGGCTTAAATCTTCTTGGGTCGCAACAACATCGACGACTCTTTGCCAATTCGGCTCTTCTCGAACAGTGACTTCCAACGCCGCTCCTCAAACACTTAAATTAAAACCATTGACTTCCCCAAAATACAAGCGGGCTTCATTAAAGCCCGCCAAAATTCGCTTGCTCATTTTCAGGGAATGCGAGAGGGGGGACTCGAACCCCCACATCCGTAAGGACACTAGATCCTAAATCTAGCGCGTCTACCAATTTCGCCACCCTCGCAAGCGCGTGAATATATCAAATAAGGTTTTGAATGTCAACCACACTTTAGTAGAAAACTTCCGTTGGATTCCCAAAAATCAAGCTCGTAAAAATGGAATTTTTCTGACAATTTTTGAGGCGAAATTCTACAATTCAATTCCCAGAATCAATCGCTGTAAATCGTTTGTGTGTTTGCGGTAGGTCTTCCTCGGCGGGATGACAACGGCGAGTACAACGTCCTCGCCAAACGCTTCAAAAAAGCGAAAAATGACTTTGCGCTGGTTCTTTCCCTCAACAAAAACTTCTTTCAATTCATCAATTCCGCCCAAGGAATTCGTCACTCGTTGAATCTCTTGAAACATGAGCGATAATTCCGCCAAGCGGTCGGCGTCGACATCGCCGCTGGTTACGGCGTGAGCAATGGGCAGCCCTTCTCTAGAAAAGAGATACGCCGCTTCATAGTTACCGAACTCGATTATCTGCCTAATCTTTTTTTCAATAAGCGCTTGCGGCGCGAGGTGTTGCTTCATGATGCGTTGTCCTATATAACTTGCTGAACATGTCCTATGACACGATTGATCACAAGCTTCAAACTATCGAAAACGCCTTCTCCTTCGGTGGCTACAGCTTCGACGATAGGCGCTTTCAGAAAATTCAGTTTTTGATCCATTTCTTCGCGTCGCATGGCGTCATGCAAATCGCGTTTGTTATATTGAAGCACCCAGGGAAACGCATCCAGCGTTCTCCCGGCTTCAATCAGGTTTTCTTCCAAGTCAAGCAGAGAATCCAGGTTTTCCATCATCCGTGATTCCTGCGAGTCCGCAACGAAGACGACGCCGTCTACGCCGCGCAAAATTATTCTCCGGCTCTGGGCGTAATAGACTTGCCCCGGAACAGTGTAAAGGTTGAATTTTGGTCGCAGCCCTTTGATCCTTCCCAGTTCCAGACGCAAGAAGTCGAAATACAATGTTCGTTCTTCGCGAGTTTTGAGCATCACCAACTCGCCGCGCATCGCCGGGTCAATTTGTTTGTAAATCTGCTCAAGGTTCGTCGTTTTGCCGCTCAGCCCAGGCCCGCAATAGACGATTTTAAGATTGAGCTCTTTTTGCGCCCAATTGATAAACATGGTATTTTCGTTTATTCGGCGCGGTTAAAGGACGAATCAAGAGCGTCCCCCAAAAGAAGATTGAACTCATTGTCAATGATGCTTTCTTCAACCTGGTCTTCTTGTTCATTCGCCTGATCGAGCAAGTCATTGAGTTGCCTGACGGCTTTATTGGCGTAAATCCGCACCATGCCGAGCGCGACGGATTTTGCAAAAATTATAGTTAATAGAAAGTCGTACCCAATATTACACAGATAAATGTTCTTGTTATCGCCTTCCAGATACAAAAACCGAAAAGCGCTCTCTTCACCCAGCATTTTTGCCATTTCCCGCGTCGCCGCATAGTTGCCCGCCGCCACCGAAGAGAAATCTCCAATGTCCATGACATTGTGCTTGCCGACCTGTGTAATGGGAATACCGCTGTATTCGCTGAATATTGCGAGCTCAGCTCGGGTGGAGCGTTCTAGGTCTTTCAGGATTTCGTTGACCCTATTGAAAACGCTCGTGCTGAGCATAAATTGAGGCTTTGGTGTTCGCGCCGCCAATTCCACTTATTTCACCCTCCGGTAATTTTTGTCTGAACGTACCATTTGCTGACCGAATTATTGCCCCAAGGCCAATCTTTCCGCCAAAAATCTTGGCAACCCGCCGTCCAAAATCTTTCTCTGCGTTTTGCCAATATCGTAGTTTACGCGGAACAACTCATATTTCAGCGTTTCGTCGTCAAATACGGCAAAAGCGGCTCTGGGATCGAGGTCTCGAGGCTGCCCAACGCTGCCAATATTTATTATATATTTTTTTTTCCTGTCGAGCTCCACGCGACTTATTCTTTTCACCGAGACATGGTCAGATTCATTTTTCATTATAGTCACGGGAACGTGAGAATGCCCAATAAAACAGCAGATTGATTCAAAAGCGGGAAAGTTTTCAGCGGCGTCTTCAATGGAAAGGATGTATTCCCAGGCAGAAGGATTGAGAGGCGTTGAATGTACAATATCAAAAACTTCCGTCTTATGCTCCAGCGGGCAATTGCCGAGGAATTCTCGTTCTTCTTCTGAGAGTCGAGAAGCCGTCCACTCAACGGCGCGTTTTGCATAGGTGTTAAAATATGAAATATCCACCAGGCCCAGCGGCGCATGGTCATGATTTCCGGCAAGAGTGACACTGGCGCGTTCTCTCACCAACGTCAGACACTCTGAGGGATTCGGCCCGTAGCCGACGACGTCCCCCAAACAAAAAATGCGATCCACGGATGCTTTATCCAGCTCTCTGAAGACAGCCTCTAGCGCTTCAAGATTTCCATGTATATCCGAGATCAGGCCATACTTCATTAAACTTAGATTCTCCTGTTCATCGCAAATAAATCGAATATAGCGCATCGCGCTTCTGTTCGCAAGCAGATTTTCATTCGACGCGGCCAACGAAGGCGCGGTTGTCGCAAATTTTTGAAAATCTTAAGCTTGAGATAACAATAAAGACGTCAACGTTACTCATATCCCGAAAGCGGTCTGTGAAAAGCGCCAGACCTACAAAATCGTCACCGGATCAATGTCAATCACCATTTTAACGTGCCGCAATTTTGAACTGTGAAAGGCATCGGCGGCTTGTTTGATTGCTGCGCGCATCTTTGCCGCCGATGCGTCTAATCGACGGTTGTTTTTCAAGATTATCTGATAGCGATAATATTGTTGCAATTTGGCCAAAGGCGCCGGTGACGGTCCCAACATCTCGAACGACGGCTCATGCTTCGTGATCAATTCCGCCATGGCATTAACCGCAACAAGCGCTTCCTGCTGATCACGCGACTTAAATTGTATCAGCGCCAATCTGCCGAAGGGCGGGTATTTTAGATTTCGTCTATCACCAACTTCATGATAATAGAATTGTTTGAAATCGTGTTTTCTCGCGAATTCCAGGCAATAATGTCCCGGCGAAAAAGTTTGAATCACCACTTCCCCTCTCCCGCCTTTTCGCCCTGCTCGTCCGGCGACTTGCGTCAAAAGTTGAAACGTTCGTTCTCCGGCGCGAAAGTCCGGCAGGTACAAACCTGTATCCGCCGAGATAACGCCAACCAATGTGACTTTAGGGAAATCAAGCCCTTTGGCTATCATCTGCGTTCCGACGAGAATATCATACTGATGCGCCCCAAAACTTTCTAGAATTCTGTCATGGCTCATTTTACCGCGCGTCGTGTCAATATCCATCCTGGCAATGCGTGCGGCATCAAAACGCTCTTGTAAATGCGCCTCTACTTTCTGGGTGCCGATTCCGTAAAATTGAATTTCTCCGCTCTGACAATCAGGGCACGCTTTGGGAGCTCGGGTTACTTTGTCACAATAGTGGCAGCGCATCTGCAAACCACGCAAATGGTAGCTCATACTGATATTGCAATCCGGGCATTTTTCAATATACCCGCAATCTAAACATAAAACCGAAGTCGAATAGCCGCGTCGATTTTGCAGAATGATAACTTGTTCTTTTCTCGCAAGCTTTTCCTCAATTTTCCGCGCCAAAAACTGCGAAATCAGTACGTCTCGATTTTCTTTTTTGGCGGCTCGAAGCTCAGGTCCCATATTGAGAATCTTGACTTCCGGAAGCGGTATGTCATCAATTCTGTTTTGGATTTCGATCAGCCTATATTTTCCGCGATAAACGTTTTCATAAGTCTCCAGAGAAGGCGTCGCGGTTCCCAAAACAACAACGGCGTTATTTAAACTCCCACGCACAACGGCGACGTCCCTGGCATGATAGCGCGGCGACGGTTCGACTTGCTTGTAGGAGTTTTCGTGTTCTTCATCAACAACAATCAATTTCAAATTCTTTAAAGGCGCGAAAATCGCTGATCTGGGCCCAATGACAACGCGCGCGCGCCCTTCCTTGATCCTGGCCCAGGCGTCATATCTCTCCCCTTTCGACATACGACTGTGCAAAACCGCGACGTCCTTTTGGAACTCGCCGCGAAAACGACGAACCGTTTGGGGCGTCAGGGAAATTTCCGGCACGAGTACAATTGCGTCTCCGCCCATCGCAAGCGCATGCCGGATTGATTCGATATAAATTTGCGTTTTACCGCTGCCAGTCACACCGTGAACAAGAAAAGTTTGACTGCTTTCGTCCTGCAATGCTTCGATGACATTATCTATAGCCACTTGCTGCTCATTGTTCAAGATCAGCTTTGGGTTCGGCTCTACTTGAAGGTCTCCATACAAATCCCGCTCAACCTTTCGGCTAAAGACTCGAATGATTTCCAAGCTTTTAAGCTTTGCAATCGCCGACGTACTGGCGCCGACATGTTTCGTCAAGTCTTTTACACTCGCCGTGCCGCCAACTTCGGAGAGGTGAGCAACAATTTTCTTTTGGGTGGACGCCGTCGCTCTAATCCGGGCAAGCTTTTCTGCATAATCTTCGACCAGACTTGCAAACTTTTCATTCTTCACATAACTCGATTTTCCCAGAACGGGCTTTTCAATAACGACAAGCCCAGCTTTCCTTAATGCCGTTATTCTGCGATCAAAGCCCTGGGAACCGAATTTTCTTTCAAGCTGATCTATACGAACCTGCTTCCCATGGCGCAGCAGGCTCAATATTTTTTCATTTATTTCATCGAGCGACAGCAAATGCGCAGTAAAATCTTCATTTATTAAACGCAAAGTTTTTTGGGATTCGAGATGAATTCCCGCTGGAAGCATTGCTCTTAAAACTTCTCCCAGACCGCATAAATAATAATCGGCGATCCATTCTGCTAAATTAAGCAACTCATCCGAAAAAACCGGCCCGTCGTCCAAAACGTCAACTATCGTCTTAAGCTTGATGTTTTCAGGCGGTTGCGCTGATGCATTGGTGATAAAGCCAGTCAGCTTTTTCCCCTTGAACGGCGCCAGAGCCCGAACGCCAACCTTAACTTCCGAGACAAGGTCAGGCGGGAGTTTGTAGGTGAATTTTTGAGCCAGGGGAAGTGCAAATACCAATTCGACGCATTGCATAAAATCGAAGCCGATTTAGGAATACAAAAAAAAAGCCCTCTTAAAAAACTTAAGAGGGCTTGTTATTCAAAACAAAGAATCTTAGCCTAAATATTTGCGGAGGGGTTCAAGCCGTGAGCGGTGACGCAATCGTCTCAGCGCTTTCTCTTTGATTTGGCGAACTCGTTCGCGCGTTAGCTTGAAGTGCTCGCCGATCTCTTCAAGAGTCAACGGACGGTCGCCTGCCAGCCCGAAATACAACTTGATGATTTCCGCTTCTCGCGGTTTCAGAGTTGAAAGCACCTTATCGACTTCAACTTGCAAGGACTCCAGCATCAAAGAATCATCCGGCGGTGCGTAGCGATCACTTTCGAGAACGTCTAACAAGCTGTTGCCGTCTTCTTCCTTGAAGGGTTCGTCAAGCGAAAGATGTCTTGCGGAAGTCTTGAGGACGTCTGCAACTTCGTAAGAAGTCATCTCCATTTTGTCAGCGACTTCTTCCATGCTGGGTTCGCGGCCAAATCGCTTCTCCAATTCTTCAAGAGCGCGACCGACCTTATTGATCGCACCGACTCTGTTGAGCGGAAGACGAACAACCCGGGATTGCTCAGCCAAGGCTTGCAAAATCGACTGTCGAATCCACCAAACAGCGTAAGAGATGAACTTAAAACCGCGTGTTTCATCGAAACGCTGAGCGGCCTTAATCAAACCCAAGTTGCCTTCACTGATCAAATCCTGCAAAGGCAGACCTTGTCCCTGATATTCTTTTGCGACGCTGATGACGAATCGCAAATTCGCCTTGACCAATTGATCAAGAGCGCGTGAATCATTTTTTCGGATTCGGCGCGCCAGTGAGATTTCTTCTTCTGGACTGAGGGGCGAGTAGTTGCCGATCTCTTCCAAGTATTTCTCGATTGATTGCTTCGATCGAGATTCATTAACTTTTGTTTTTTTAGCCATTTTATTGTTCCGGGATATAAAATTGTCTACCTTTAACGCGAAGACGCTTTAGAGTAGCAAATGGTTGTATTGTCAGACGGCCTTTGGTTATTAAACTGCGTTTATCATAATATTTGGCGCAAAGCTCTTAATTAAACAAAAGCAGTATCGAGAAGTTTCAGTACACTCTCAAAATAGTTGCAAAAGTCAAAATTTATTCTAAATTAAAAGGTTTGCTTTGAGCGCCGAAACGTGCGCGTTGTCCAAGAGAGCTTGGAATATATAAAAAAAGCCCTGGCTTGTCAATAGATTATTACTACAATATTTTCACTTCTCTGCTTGTGCGTAAATTGAACACCAAAAAATCCTTCAATTGAGGTGTTCAGACACTGGCAGATAGATTGTAACCGTCGTTCCCTTTCCCACAATGCTTTCAACTGAAATCCTGCCGTCATGCTCTTCTATTATCTGTTGCGCAACAGACAACCCAACTCCGCTGCCGTGCGGCTTCGTTGAATAGTAAAAATCGAATACCTGTTTTAAATCCTCCTTCGAGATTCCCTTCCCCGTATCGGAAAAGACAAACTTCAAATGCTCGTTCATCAGACTATCCTGAATAAACTGAACGTCAATGCGCAATTTGCCGCCGGCAGCCATTGCCTGCAGAGCATTGATGACGATATTGAGGATGACTTGCTTAATCTTCCCGCGATCTATTAGAAGTTCGGGAAGATTTTGATCATACTTTCGTTCAATTCTCACGCCTTGCATCAAAGCCGTTGGCTGTTGCGACGTCACAACTTCATCCAAAACGCTCCTGACGTCATGAGCAGCGCGTTTTAGTTTGGCAGGCTTAGCCAATAACAAAAAATTTGAAACCAAATCATCAACGCGTTGAATCTCGCTTAGTACAATGCCGTGATAGTGTTCAAGTTTCGTTGCTTCCGCCTCACTTTTTTGAAATTCGCGTCGAAGGATTTGCATATTGATCACCATCGAATTGAGCGGATTGCGAATTTCATGAGACAAAACTGACGCCATTCTTCCCAGCGTCTCAAATCTTTCTGTTCTTTTCAGCTTCGTTTGCGCTGTTCGCAGCTTGGTCGCCATCCTGTTAAAATGCGCCGCCACCTGACTGATTTCATCTTTGCGTTTTGCCGCAATTCTATGACTCAAATCTCCGCTTGAAATCCGATTAATTCCGCTCACCAATGCAGAGACCGGCTTCAGAATCCATCTTGAATAGAAAAAAGCAACGCAGGCGGCCAGGAGAATACTGCCCAATAACAATGCCTGAATTCGAAATTGTATTTGACTGACAACCGCAAAAGCTTCTTCCGTCGGTTGCTGCAAAACGATGCCCCATTCTTTGTTCTCCAAAGGCGCATAAGCCGCGGCCATCTCGACCTCAAGATTATTCATATAAATTTCACTGCCTGCTTGGTGCGCCGCAATTCTGTTCAAAATACCTTCTTCCAGAAAATGACTGCCTTCCAAAACTCTCTTGCGGTCTGTATGAGCAATAAACTGACCATTCGAAGAAGCCTTGCCCGAACGAAAAATAAAAGCTTCTCCTGATTGATCGCCGATCTTGCATTTATCAACCAAACGCCAAATCTCTTTCAAATCGACTTTTGCGCCCAAAATCGCGATAATTTCATCCCCTCCGGCTCGAATCGGCTCGAGCACGCGCATCTCCGGCAAAGACAGCTCATTTAAATAAACCTCGCTGCTGTGCGGCAGACCGCTAATCAATTTTCCAAAAATTTCACCGCTTAAGTCCCATTTTCCTGCAGCGCCGTTTCCGCCGAGATGCGCGGTTGACAAAACGACTTTGCCGTCCAGGCCCAACACCGTGACTTCTTTAAAAACTGGAAACTCCAGCACCATGTCTTCAATAACAATGGCTCGATTAAGCCCTGAATCGCTCAAAAACGGATTTGCCGCCGTTCGTTTCAGCAAATTGTAGATATTCTCCAACGTCAAATCAATCTGTTCCGCCGATCTGACAACAACTTCCTGACTGTAACTCAAAATGGTGTTGTGCATCGCCGTGCGCACAGCTCCGATGAGAAAAAGCATTGTTACCAAAAGCGGCAGCGTCACAAGCAGAATGTGAGAAGTCAAAAATCTGGCAAACATCGTGGAAGGAAATAAAATTCGGGATTTTTTCATAAGCTCACGCGCCCCCTATTTCCTGAAACGCCAAGCGTCGAGCGGCAGCAGTTCGCCGGTGACGGGATCTATCGCTCTAAATTTGGCGCCGTTGATGATGATGGAATCATACCATTCAAAAAACAGAAAACTGACAACGCATTTTTCATTTAACACGCCTTGCATACTGCGAATCAATTGCAGGGTTTGTCCCGAGCCTTCCGTTTCTTCTGCGCGCGTATTTAATCTAAGGAACCGCTGGTCTTCAAATTTTATGTAGCTCGTCTCCGGGTTACCAAAAAAATCAAAAAGAGATTGCCTGTTTTCTTCAAATTGATGTTCAAACAGCGCCATCTCATAATCCCCGTCAAAGAGCGCCTTTTTCAGCTCGCGCACTGTTTTCTTCTCTGGAATCACTTCTATGCCAATGCGCTTACACGCCAATGCGATGCGTCGGGCGATGCGCTCTTCATTTTCTATGCCCTGTCGATAGACGAGATTTAGCGAAAATTCGCGTCCGCCCTTTTCAAGCGTACCGTCACGATTGACGTCTTTCCACCCTTCTCCCGTCAATAGATCGACCGCCTTTCTACGGTTATAACCGTAGTCGTTCACGCCGTCCGGGCGCAAGGGAGAGTCGGATTCAAAAACACCGCCGCGTGCGCTCTCGCCTTTATTAAACAGAACTTTGTTAATGATCTGGTTTTTGACTGGGATCGCGTGCGATATCGCCTGGCGAACGGCGGGCTGCTTCAAAACAGGGTGACGCAAATTATAGACGATCATCTTCAGCACATGGGGCGGCTTCTTGCGCGGGAAAATCTGGAAAGTTTCAGAAGAACGCTCAAATTCCTTTACAAGGTTTTCTGAACTCAATTGCGCCAAATCCACTTCTTCCAGGAGCAAAGCGCGGTAAAGGCTAATTTCAGAATCAAAAAACCGGTAAAGAATGTGAGAAACGCCGTTCGGCCTCGCTTCGGCGTTTTTGAGCTTAATCTCAATCTCGTCTTGCCTGAACCCCATGACGTGAAACGGCTTATCATTTTTGGTGGGGGCGATTAGAAACCGACCGTCGCTTAAATCTACGTAGGTTTCTTCATAGTCGTCAGTCCCGGTGCGCAAGCCAACCACCAGGATCGAGTCTAAATCTCGTTCCTGGACGGCGGACAACTCATTTTGAGCTTTGACTGTTCGAAATTGCGAAATGGTCAAAGCCGCCAAAAGCGCCAAAAGCGCCGCCCGCTTTCCCCTGAAACCATGTTTTCGACAGTTGTCCGTCATCGATAAACGATAATGCCTGCTTAAGAAATCGATAGCGCCGTTCCGTAGAAAGT
Source organism: uncultured Deferribacteres bacterium (assembly GCA_964014485.1). Classification (GTDB taxonomy): domain Bacteria; phylum Zhuqueibacterota; class Zhuqueibacteria; order Zhuqueibacterales; family Geothermadaptataceae; genus CAXHAT01. The sequence goes on along the minus strand of CAXHAT010000022.1, from coordinate 4,963 downwards.
GATCATTTACGCTAATCATAAAGCGATGATTTAGCAAGTAAAAAATAATGACTTAATCCTTCAAAAACTGATGCTCGATCCAGAAATTTTATAAAGAAAACTTATACCGCGGGAGAGTAATGAGCGCTGTAAATGAAAAGGCCGTCGCATCTTAGTTTTTAATTGACATTCCAGGCAGGTTAAAATACATTCGATGCGTATGTAATATTGAACTTTTAAAACATGTTCGAGTTCGTTTTCTATACGCAACTTCACCACTTGACACATTTTTCCAAGCTTGTGAAAGTGGCAAGAAGGTCTGGATTTGTCATGCTGGAAGCATCTTTTTTAAACTAACCCTTGAACTTTCAACGCGACTCTTTGTTGGACGCTAACTAAAGATTCTTTCAGAATGACAAACCGCGACTTTTCGCCAATTTGAAATTGCACTATAGAAAAAAGTGTCAGGTAGTGAATTATACGACAACACTTAAAATCCAGTTTAAGACAACCTCGGTAAAATTATGACAACTCCCCTCCTTCAGCGTTTTTTTCAGCGGTATTTCTTCAAACCCACGCTCATCCCGCTCGCAGCTTTTCTCACCTTTGCTTACAGCAATCATAACGCCGGCTCCAGCAAGCCATCCGGTCAAAAGAGTTTTCGCCCCCCTGGATCGGTGCAATTGCAAAAAATCAAACGCTCAAACGTTGTGGAAGGCGAATTGATCGTCAAATTCAAAGAGCCGGTTCGCTTGGCCAAAGGCTCCGCAACGACGCCATTCGCTTCCCTAAACAAACTCAGCGCAGTGCACGGCGTGACGGAAATAAATCAAGGCTTTTCCTTTCTGGAAAACTCAACCAAGAAAAAAGTCGGTGAACTGCTCAAAATCCATTTTCTGAAATTTAACACCGGCGAAAACCCGATTGAAGTGGCGCAAAAGTTCGCCGACGATCCAAACGTTGAGTATGCCGAGCCTGTCTTCCTCCGAAAAATTGACGAGCAACCCAACGACTCTCTCTTTTTCCAACAAAACCACTTTTCATCTATTAATGCTCAGGAAGCCTGGGACATTGCTAAGGGCGAAGACGGCGAAGTCATCATTGCCGTGCTCGACGGCGGCACAGATTGGGATCATCCTGATCTCATCGACAATATTTGGACAAACCCTGACGAAACTCCGGACAACAACATCGACGACGACAACAATGGCTTCATCGACGACGTTCGCGGTTGGAATTTCGTCAATAATTCCAACAATCCGCGCGGCTTGGCGACTCAACCGGCGAACGCCCAGCACGGTACGCACGTCGGCGGCATCATGGCGGCGGTGACCAACAACAACACCGGCGTTAGCAGCTTGAGTTGGAATGTTCGACTCATTCCCATGAATGTCAGCGCACCGACTGATACGGCGATCAGCACTGTTAACGCTTACCAGGGCCTGGCCTATGCCGTAAATGAAGGCGCTGTCGTCGCAAACGGCAGTTTCGGCGGTCAAGGCCGATCCAATCTCGAACAAGAATTGATCAACATGGCGCTTGAAAACGGGACGCTGTTCGTGACTTCAGCCGGTAACGCCGGCGTGAATATGGACGAAACGCCGTTTTACCCGGCAGCGTATGAGAACGTACTCTCTGTCGGGTCAGTCGGAAATACAGGCGCCAAGTCGGGATTTTCGAACTACGGCGTTTCCGTCGACGTTTTTGCGCCTGGCGAAAACATTTTGAGCACATTCCCAAACGGGCAATACGGCAGGCTGTTCGGCACTTCTATGTCATCACCGCTTGTCGCCGCGTTGGCGGGATTGGTGAAAACCAAATTCCCGGACTACACCATGGAGCAAGTGCGTGAACAGATTCGTGCAACGGCTTCGAGCATCGACAGTCAAAACCCGACATTTCGGGGCAGGCTTGGCCGCGGCAGAATTGACCCTGTTGCTGCACTCACAAGATCGGACTTGCCGTCCGTGCGCTTTGTCGGCGCTTCTTATGAAGATGAAGGCGGCGACGGTAACATCTCGGCTTCCGAGAACGTCACGCTCAACGTAAACGTCAAAAACTTTCTCGCCGCAGCATCCAACCTGACTTTCACACTCAGCACAGATGATAATCGCCTGACGCTAACAAATGCCGAAGCTGTTTTGGGCGCTGTCGGAGGCGGCGATTCAGCCACGGTTTCTTTTCAATTTCAATCCACGCTGCTTGGCGAAGGCGAGCGTTTGAAATTTCGCATCGACATGAGCGGAACCGACTACGCCAATGCTGAACTATTCGAAATTCTCGTCAATCCCCCGCAATTCGTCGATCACGACACCGGAACGATTGTGAGTTCAGTAACCGGGCAGGGGAACATTGGCTACACAGGCTTTAGAACGGACACAACGGGTACTGGATTTAAATTCAACGGGGTTGATTTTCTTTTCGAAGGCGGTCTTCTTGTTTCGACAGGCCCGGGCAATATGTCCGACTGCATTCGCGGCGGCGGCGACAACGCTTCGCAAGAGCTCGATTTCTTGGCCACAAGCCCGATTGTTTTTAACACGCCCGGGAGTCTCGCCGATGAAGAAACTTCCGTTGTTCTTGAAGACGTTTTGGCGGAAAGTCCGTTGGGCGTGAAAGTCACCCAACGAACTTATGCTTACAAAACTGAACCATTTCAAGACTTTATTATTTACCAGTACAACATCGAAAACCCAACCGAGACGGCCATGACTGGCCTCTTTGCCGGGCTTTATTTCGACTGGGATATCCGAGACGACGGGGCGGACTTCGCGAAATATGACGCCGGAAGAAGGCTCGGCTGGGTGCAAGACGGCCCCAGCAACCCGACGCGGCTTGCAGCAACAAAACTACTCACCACGACGGCGGGCGTTTCCTATCGCTCAATCGACAATACCGAAACTTACACTGGTCAAGGCACCGACGGCTACACCGATCAGGAAAAATGGGACGCGCTCAGCAAAGGCGTCCAGGTTCTGGAAGTAAACGCGACAGACGTTTCGACCATGACCTCGAGCGGGCCGTTTGACATTGCCCCGGGCGAAAGCATTGAGTTGGCATTTGCCATCATCGGCGGGGGCAGCCTGGACGGCATGCTCGCCAGTGCCGACGCTGCGCAAGCGCTCTGGAATCGCGGCTTGAACTCTGAATCGGACAATCTCCCGCCGTCAGTAAAAACGTCCGTTTTTCAAAACCCTGCGGCGGCGCAATTTGCAGATATAATCGTCGTTGCGGATCGCGACCTTCGCGGCGGCCCAGAAGTGACGGTATCGAGCGGCGGCTCGACCACGACGGTGACGATGGCGCCGATTCCCGGAACCACGACGACTTACTCCGGCGCTTACACCTTCGCTGCTAACGGCACGCACACCATCTCAACCAAAGCGACCGGCCTTTTCAACGGTGTGGATTCAACCGCTGCGCGTGACTATGAAGTGATCATCGCCAAAACAGGCAAGGCGGCGCGCCTTTCGCTAAACCATGATCGTGCGCAACTTTACGCATCGACCGAAGCCGTTTCTGATCAAACGGTTTTTGTTGGTTCATTTGTTGAAAATGACGACGCAACCGTCTACCACTTTGGGCCAAACAAAAATTTCAACCAACCTGTTGAACTGTCTTTTAAATTTGCGGCAGGCGGAGCGACTCAGCCGGAAGTTTACCGACAAGAGGATGAAAACTGGGTTAAGGTGGAAAGCGTCATCGATCTGAACGAACAGGTCGTGCGCGTAAATACAGATCAACTGGGCGCATTTAAATTCGTTGGAACCGGCGCAGAAATTGAAAGCGAGAATTTGCCTCAGACTTTCGCGCTGCATCAAAACTACCCCAATCCTTTTAACCCCAGAACGACCATCGCTTACGACATACCTGAAGGGGCCGACGTGGTTCTGCAAATCTACAACGCCATCGGCCAGCTCGTGACTACGCTGGTTGAGAGCCCGCACGAGGCGGGACGGTACAGCGTGCAATGGAACGCCACCGACTTCTCAGGCAGGCCGGTTGCAAGCGGTCTATACTTTTATCGCATCAAGGCTGGAAATTTCGCCCGAACGCAAAAAATGATTTTATTGCAATAGCCTTCTCATCCCAAATGTCATTCAGGAGGAATCTATTTTGCCAGACCTCGGAATTTGCAGAATTGTCCATCCTGAATGATGGGTCGCACATTGAATCAGCAAGAGACAACTTCAACTACAAGTTCAATTTATGGAAAATAAAATGAAATCAGTCAATCGCCGCATAAACTTTGTTCTCGGCATCTGCCTTGTTTTTTCATTCGCCTGCTCTTCGACCATGGAACCCGACCCGCCCGATCCGGTTGACGGCCCGACGTTCGCCGAATTGGCCGCCGAAGGCTGGACGCTCTTTGAAGCCGGGAATTACGCCTCCGCTGTTTCCAAATTTCAGGAAGCGAAAAACAAGGATCGCGGACAAGTCGAAGGCTACGTCGGCTTGGGTTGGAGCCATTTCAAGAACGGCAACACGTCTAGCGCAATCAGTGAATTCAGCTTTGGCAACAGCCAGTCCGGCGCTGACGCAGATTTGTTTGGCGGTTGGGCCTTTGCGCTCAACGCCGCGCAAGAATACGTAGATTCCAACACTCAAGTCGACAGAGCGCTTGCGGACAACGCTTCCTGGGCGTTCTCGCATGATTCCAACATTGGCGCGAATGATTTGACGCTTTTAAAAGCGGAGAATCACTTTTTGCTCGGCAATTTTAGCGAAAGCCTCAGCGTCGTCCAGCAGCTCAACACCGCCTTCGACGCAGACGTTTCAACTTCCGACGGCCAATCCGCACTAGCGGCGGAAATTGAGCGTCTCCAAAGCGCAGGCTAACTGCATTCATTTTTCCCGCAAGGCCGGATTTCTCGCCGGATACTTTTTCTAAAATTTTCTTCTATCACATTGGTAGAGACGCGATGCATCGCGTCGCTACCTGTCTCTTATACACCTCTCCGAGCCCACGAGACTCCCTTGCAGC
>CAXHAT010000021.1:0-56251 GCA_964014485.1 uncultured Deferribacteres bacterium | reverse complement strand
ACCAGAGTTGGGCATTATTCTCAAACAAAAATATGACTAGCACCAAAGGTTATTACGCCCGTCTTCCCATACAATTATAAATTTGTTAGAATCCTGTACGCCAATTGTCGGTCTTCCTTGGGGAATACGGTTTACTTTGAACGAATTTCCAATTGGGACATTCGATGGATCTAATAATTGGCCAAACAAGCTTTCTTCAGGAGTATTTCGGTCGGTCCAAGCGATCATAATTTCATTATTGGCATTAATTGCCGCGTCCAACCCGTCTGTGGAAGCATAACTGCCTGATGATTCAAAAATATCGATCTCATCGCCCATGAAATCCCCATCAACAGCATAGCGTTGCCCCCAAATGCCTGATCGTCCTGCAGTTGTTTCCCACCAAACAATAACGGCGCTCCCGTCCTGCTGCATCGTAACCCTAGGTTTATAACGCTCAGGTTCAGGAATATCAGAGCCGATGATGAAGTTATCACCCAAAGGTTGTCCGTTGGAACCGTAGAGCTGACCAACAATTATGCTGACATCTGAAACTTCTTCCCAAACCACTACGAAACGCCCGTTGTCGTCTAGAGCGATATCCGGGGAAACGATAAAATCGTTCTCCGAATCGACTTTTATTTTGAAGTTTTGCCTTAGCGTATCACCGGAAGAATCGTACATTTGAGCAAACAGTTGTTTCCCGCCGTCTCGTTCGTCAATCCAGGCAATAACAAATTCGCCTCGATTGTTCATCGAAATCACGGGCGTTGTTTGCTCTGCGCCTTGTTGATCGTCGTTGACCTCAAAATTTCCTCCATGTGCAGTCCCAGTCGAATCAAACCGCTGTCCGTAAATGTCATTATTTCCATTTCTATCGTCTTGCCACGCGACAATAAACTCGCCTCTTGTATTTGCCGTAATCGCTGGAAAGGTTTGCTGAGAACCCAAGGGCGCTTGACTAATTTTAAAATCATTTCCGTTGCCAAATATTTTACCATAAATATCGGCGTCCCCATCTTCCTGTATATCAACCCAAGCAAAGACGTAATTCTCTCCCCGCGCGGCAATAACCGGGGACTCTTGCTTCCCATTAAAAACATCATTGACTCTGATATTTGAACTAGCCGCAACGCCGTTGCTATAAAGTCTTCCAAAAATATCTGCGTGGCCATTTCGCTTGTCGGACCAAACGATCATGAAATTATTTTTAGAAGTTGCAACATGAGAATCCCGATGCAAGTTTCCTGGAATCCGATCACTACTTGCTTCGAAGTCCATTAATACAGGTATCAGTGGATTCTGATTTTGAGACTGCGCCGGTCGTAAGAACGCGTGGTTCAGCAAAACACTGAAAAGTATTGAAAAACGGATCGTCGGTTTCATTTCAGCATCTCCGTGATCATCGTCAACTTCGCTTTCTTCATTGTTCGACGGGCTGAAGGTTTGATCAACATCGAACGATATAAAAATTTCACCGAGAAACCGGCGATAGAGCGGAGAGCGGCTTATACGCTTTCCGCGTGAATATGAAAATGTAATCTCAGGTTGAATTTGGCTGAGTGATCAGTGGAGCAGGCCCCGGTATCAATCTGCCAAAAACTTCGGTTTTTGCAAGCCGCGGACGACTAACGCCTTTCCGAGGCGGCGGAAAATCGTGTGACCTTCATTTTGCTGCCTGCCTTTTTAGACGACGCTATCGGGATTTTCATACATTTTTTAAAAATTCCGGCCTGCACATTATTATTGCCGTTCAAGCCGAAAATATTGGCAGTTTTTTTGGGGACTGTCCAATGAGCATATTCAGCGCTTGGGAAATTATTCAGCCGAGTTTCGAGAAGCCGTTGGCTATTCGCTTTTAGCTCTTGGCCAACAGCTTCAAGGTTGAAAAGAAAAATCATCGGACAATATTTTTGAAAATCACCAAAAAAATGTATGAAAAACGGATTTGCCGCGTCTGAAAAATTTGCAGACTCAACAACGCGTGAGTTTAACATTTTGCATTCCCGTCATTTTGAGTTTGGGCATAAAAACTGAACAGGCTTAATTGGCGTGCAAGGGGAAGGGGTGAAGCAGAGCTTCATCATCACAGCAGGGGCTTCTTCCGGCCGCGTCTTCCCGTTCATGATCACTGCGTCTGAACCATGCCAAAGGGATGCACTATGTTAAACGAAAACGACGCCGAGCAGCTGATTCGCGCTTACCAAAACGGCGACGATGAGGCGCTCGATGTCCTGATCAGAGACTGTTACGAAGATATTTATCGGGCATTGCGCAGAAAAGGTCTGCAAGAAGCGGACGCCTGGGACGGAACGATGAAGATTTGCGGCAGATTGATAAAGTCGCTTCTATCGTTTCAATTCAAATCATCTTTCAAGACATATTTGAGCAAAGCAATCTACAGAGAATGGATCGATTTTCTGAGAAAGCTTGGAAAGAGAAGAGACATTTTCGGTTCAATCGATGATTTTATTCATGGCCTGGCGGAAAACGAAGTGAGACGATGGCTCGATTTTCTCGAAGATCTGAAAAGTGAATCTCCTGACGAAAAAGTATTTGAGAAAGAGCTGCGAAAAATCGTTGGCTACTGTCTGCGAAAAATCAAAAACAAAAAACATCGCGCCATTTTGATTTTATGGTTGGCAGGCTTGACGATCAGGCAGATGGTGGAGCATCTGAAATTTAAGGAGGGGATGGTAATGGGGAACCTGCACCGAAAACGCAAGGAACTGCGTGAATGCATTCAAAAACGAGGAGGCTTAAATTGAGCGGAATAGCAACTGAAAAAATCGTTTTACACATCTTCGACAAGTATCTTTCCGAAGATGAGAAAAAAGCGCTCGCAAAGGAAATTCAAGCCTCTCCCGAAGCGCAAGAGCAGGCGCGAAAACTCAAAGAAGCCGTCGATGACGACTTGCGGCAAAACAGGCAGGAACGCATTGCCATTTATGAGCACATGCTGGATTTTATCGACGGTAAAGTCACTTCGCTGAACGAAATCAAATTCGAAAAGCTGCTCGAAGAAGACCCGGAATGCAAACGCGTTTGGGAGGAATTAAAAGAGCCGCTCCCCTTTGAAAAACTGGAAGCTTCCGAAGAGCCGGTCCCGCCGACTTTGCACGCAAAAATCGACGCGCTGCTTGCCGGGCGCCAAAAGGCCAAGCGGTCTGCATCGGGAGCGTCTTCGCTTTCAGAAAAGATTAAAGCGGCGGTTCAAAAATTACGACCTTTGCTCGAGCCGATACCGAAGTTTGCTTTCCAGATGCTCAGCGAACAGCTCTTTGGCGCCGTTGAAATCGAGGTGACGGAGAGTATTCTGGAAATCGACGCCGGCGGGCCGGGGCGTGTAGTGAAAATTTTTTCTCCCAAAGATGAGGAATTGCATGCAGTGGTAAGTGATGAAAACGGTAGAGCGGTCTTTGGTAATCTTATCACCGGCAAGTATAAAATCTTGATTGAAGGCTTCGAGATCAGGCAAATGGCTTAATTGAAAACAAAAGGCCCGTCACGAGCGGCAACTCGCGGCGGGCCCAAAAGATGTAAAAGACCGGACGGCCTCTCACAACGCATCCGCAAGATATTCGACGATTCGTTTCGAGTCAAGTCGTTTCTGCTTCCCGCCGTCCCGTCTCTCCTCACGTGAGTACATCTACCCTTCAAACAAAAAATCCAAATGTATGATTATCCAATTTCGCTTATCTATATAACCAAAGTTGAACTGCAGCCAAATTGACAACCAGCATCATTCATTTGTGAACGCGATGTATAAGGAGATCAAAATGAATGCACGGAAATCATTTCTTTTCTGTTTTACGTTGATGCTCTTCGGGATTCTGGGGCTGGTGCTGATTTTGAGCTTGAGAGAAGTGCTTTAGTTTGTCGAACAAAAACAATCTCCGGGGAAGGCAGCTCCGGCGGTTTGTTAATGCAAAAGGCCGGGCGGCTTCTCACAACACAAATCGCCTTCCCCGCCCGTCATTACATCCAGCGCATGATTTTCACGCCTCTTGCCTTCAGGGAACAACCAAAAGCTCACTTTCGCGACGGGACCAACCTCTCGCGATATGGCTGTAAAATCCGTTATGCTCATTTAACTGAAGGAGGTTCTTATGAAACGTCTTGTCATTCTAATCGTGGTTCTGTTTTCCGCGGTTTTCGCAAACGCTCAATCCGGGGCCAAACACAATATGCTTCGGATGCAAGATTTAGGGACAAGCATCGTTCACGTCACTCGGGATTTTTTGTACAATGACTCTTCGAGCAGGGGAGATCGCTTTCCAGTCATTCATAGCTTCGAACCGAATCTGGTTAGCCGCATCGACAGCATCCAATTTTACAGTGAGGCTGTAGGGCAACAACGCAAAATGCGCGTCTATTTTCCATGCGGGAAATACGATAATTGCGATCTCGAGAAAAAAACGCTTCCTGTTATCTACTTTTTGCACGGTGCAGCCGGAGATGACTCGTCTTACGTTCCGAAAGTCAGGCCGGTTTTGGACGAGTTAATTCTGCAGGGTAAAATCGATCCCGTCATCGTCGTGTTTCCCGATGGAGGGGTGCCGCTGAGTGAGATCAACCCCTTTCTCGGGAGTTTTGTAAACCTCAATGTAGGATCGTTTTACACTAACTCTGAATTGTACGGTAACTTTGAAGATTTCATCGTCCATGAAATAGTCGATTTCATAGATAGCCGGTATAATACGATTTCCGGTCGGGAAGGACGATTCATCATGGGACATTCTATGGGCGGCTATGGCGCAATGAAGCTGGCGTTGAAGCACTCGGACGTTTTTCTCGGCGCGGTTTCTCACAGCGGTCCTCTTGATTTAAGTCAACTCCCGTTGCTTATTCCTAGAATTAAGCGAGCGAATAACGGTCCGCCTTATAACTATTTCCCGGTGAAAAGTTTAAACCCTTTAAGGTACGATCTTTTGACAGTTTTGGCGCACATGATGGCGGGCGCTTTCACCCCGAATCCTTCCGCAAATTTTATTCTGCCTGTTGATTTTCCTCTAGATAAACAAGGTGAGATCGTTCCCGAAGTTTTTGAGCGGTGGCTTGTTCACAATCCGGCCAGGATAGCGAAAACACTGCCGACGCATCCAGACTTGGCGCTCTACATAGATATTGGGCGATTCGATGAACTGGGAATCTTTCCTCTAAACACCGCTTTTTCAGATACGCTAAATGCGCTAGGGATCAAACATGCTTTTCAAACATTTTCAGGCCGTCATGATCTAAGGTTTGATCGTCTAAGGATTTCTCTCGACTTTGTCAACAAAGCTTTCAAAACGCCGACCTTGCCGCCAAACCTGGTATTTCTTGCGGAAGAAAAGGTCGAAATCGAGCGGCGAACTTATTCGGAAGGCGACATTATTTCAAACGGCGATATTGAGTTCGACGACGGCAATGAAAGCATTCACACGGGTAAGCTTACAGCCGAGAATATCGACGTTAACTCAGGCAACAAAATTTACGGCGACGCAATCGTCGAAGGGAAGATTGAAGGCAAGAACCGTATATTCGGCGAAATTCGGGAGAATGTAGAGATTGCGCCTTTTTCGCTACCTAATCCTGATTTTACAGTCGACGGCGAGGACGTAAACATCGACAGCAAGGAAAGCGTCATACTCGCGCCGGATTCTTATGGCGATCTCGAAACCGGCAAATTCAGCACAATTTACCTGAGCCGCGGCGTCTACTATTTCAACAGCTTCATCGTTGATAAGTACAGCAAAATCATCGCCGACGTCACGAACGGGGCGGTGAAAATCAATGTTGTCGGCGAGGTTTCCTTTGAGCGCGGCGTCGAGACTGTGATTCTGCCGTCAGGCGAGCAAGGCTCAAAAATGTTTGCGATCAATTGCCTTGATGACAGCGATGTCAAAATTCGCACGAGCTCGAGATTTCTGGGGAGCATTGTGGCGCCGCACGCCGAAGTCAGCCTTTCGAAACATGTCGTTTTCAAGGGAACGATTTGCGCACGAAGCATTTCGACCAGCAAATTCGCCGAATTCTACTCGCATGCTTCGACAACGCCGCTGCCGAAGCAAAACCTTTTGGCTAATGCTGAAAACGCCGAACTTTCCGTCGGTGAAGCATTACCAGTTAGTTTTACTCTCGAGCAAAACTATCCGAATCCTTTCAACCCGGAAACAACGATTCATTTTGCCCTACCGAGCCAGACGCACGTGACGCTGAAGATTTATAACTCACTCGGTCAGGAAGTCAGAACCCTCGTCGATGACATCAAACCAGCGGGCAAACACCGCGCGGTTTGGAACGGCCGCGACGCAGCGGATCGAATCTTATCAACCGGAATTTACATCTACGTTATGCAAGCAGGCGACTATCGAGATATGAAAAAAATGGCTTTCACGAAATGATTTGGAGCGTAATTCCGCCGCATCATGCCCTTTCAGTGTTTCAATCTTGATATCAGTCGCAAAAAGGAATCGAAAAAATGATGATCTAACAGTCACACAATTATAGAAAACCAGAAACCCGTCGTCAGCGGCAACTTGCGGCGGGCTATAAAGGTGTAAAAGGCCTGGCAACTTCTCACAACGCATTCAACTATTGGTTTCCAGTCAAGTCGCTAATCTCACTTACTTTCCCGCCTTTTCGCCTCAAGCTTTCCGGTTTCTATTTGTCTCTCGAGCTTTGTCTCTGAAGCAGCATAAAAAAACTTATTCAAGGAAAACGTGATGAGAAGCATGCGAGGTCCGCCAGGATATTTGTCCAAATTTCGACAGCTCTGTTTAATAAATTCCTGAACAATCTTCCAAAGGAGAAAAAAATGTTTAAATATGTTCGATTTTCGATTCTCTCCCTTTACTGTGCAACAAGCATGGTTTTCGGACAAGAGATCAAATTCCAGCGCGAAACCAATACGATTCCCGTGAGTATTGACGGCAGATCCCTGAGCGATCCGTTTGCTGGCGGCGTTTCAGATTCGAAACCGGTTTTTGTAGATATCGATGACGACGGCGATGACGATCTTTTACTTGGAGCTAATGAAAACAACATAAAATTCTTTCTAAATACGGGTTCACCAGCAATAGCAAACTTCACCCTGAAATTGGATAATGTTGCTGACAGAAACTTAGGCGTCCGTGTTGCGCCTGCCGTTGCGGATATTGACAATGACGGCGATTTCGATCTTTTTGTCGGCAATAGCAGCGGCGATTTCTATTTTTATGAAAACATCGGAACAACTACCGAATTTAATTTCATTTTCAGGTCAAAAAACTATCAAGGCATTTCCGAACCCGGCGACAGCGCTCCCGCCTTTGCCGATATTGACGGCGACGGTTTGATAGACTTGTTCCTCGGAAAAACGGACGCCAAGATCAGTTTCTATCACAATAAAGGTACGTCCGAAATCCCTGATTTTGAGCTTGATACCGCGTTCTTCGATTCCATTGACGTCAAGACACTCAGGAGTTCGCCGTTTTTTGCAGACATAGATGATGACGGCGATGTGGATTTATTTATCGGACGAAACGGCATTGGTTCGAATTTTCATGACGCCGACATTCTTTTTTATCGCAATATCGGTACGCCAGAGAATCATAATTTTGTGCTTGAAATTTCCGATATCGATCCCGCCAAAACCGCAAGCAATGTATCGCCTACTCTTACGGACATCGACGATGACGGAGATTTGGATTTGTTCTGGGGAGAACAGGAAGGTCAGTTAAACTTTTATGAAAATATCGGCAACCAGTCTACCTTTAGCTTCACATTTGTGACTGATGAGTTTGTTTATCTTGATCGGTTATGGCATTCGGCGCCTGTATTTGCCGATTTGAACCAGAACAGCTTTCTTGATCTTTATCTGGGCATCGGCGGACTTGCAGGTATGCGTCTTTATAGCAACATTGGCGATGCTTCTTCCCCCAGTTTTCTGTTTACATCGTCACGTTTCGCGGGTATCAATGTTACGCGTCCTGGAGACCGAAATTATAACCAGCGCGTCGTCCCGATATTTGCAGATATAGACGATGATAAGGACTTGGATCTTTTTATCGGTGACAAGTTCGGCGATTTGCATTTCTACCGCAATGACGGCACAGCCTCAAAATATTCTTTCCAGTTTGGCACAAAGAACTATGCGTTTATTCAGATCGACAGCATGAGCGCTCCGACTTTTGCGGACATTGACAATGACGGCGATTTAGATCTGTTCATAGGCGAATACAACGGTAACATCAATTTTTACCGCAACATCGGCTCGAAACAGCAAGCCAATTTTGTTCTTGTGACACAGTTCCTGCCTTCCACAAGCGGCGCAATCGATGTAGGCACGTACAGCGCCCCCGCGTTTTCGGACGTTGATATGGACGGCGATCTGGATTTGTTCATAGGCGAAGGCAATGCGAATCTCAACTTTTTTAGGAATATTGGTTCACAGGAAGTTTTTAGCTTCGTGCTTGAAGATGAGAATTTTACCGGAACTGATTTTGGATGGCGGGCCGCCCCCAGATTCGCTGATATAGATAATGACGGTGATGAAGATTTGTTTGTAGGGTTGGGTGGCAGTGGCTTACAATTTTTCCGTAATCTTACCAATCCTACACAAGAGCCGCAGTCAACGCTCGCAGCTGAAGCGCCCGAAAATATTGTTTGTGGGACGGAATTCTGGATTTCTGTTGCGGTCGAGTCTGTTCATGACCTTTTCGGCGCAAGCTTCGATATCGATTATGAAACTCAATATCTTGATTTCATCGCTGCTCAGATCATGAATCCTGAGACGGGTGAGAAAAGCTTTCTCGGCGACGATCTCATTTTTCTGCCGACGCCGGACAACGGTGCGGGCAAGGTGAGCATTGGCGTAAGCCGCAAATCAGGACAAGGCGGCGTTTCTGGTGACGGACCATTGGTTTGGATCAAATTCAAGGCCGTAGATGAAGTTGACGACACTATGGAAATTTCCTGGAGATTGTCTAACATCGCCGCCAACGACTCCGACGGCAGTCCGAAGACACTGAATTCGGTTGAAAGCAACTCGATGCTCTTCTGCGGTTGCACAGTCTGGCCAGGCGACACGAATAATGACGCCGTAGTCGCTGCCAGCGATATTCTGCCTATTGGTTTGTTTTATGGGAAAACCGGCCCAGCACGTGAAAAGAAAGGCTGTGAATGGATCGGATACAACACTATCTGTTGGATGCCTGAAGCAGCGACCTATGCTGATGCGAACGGCGACGGCGTTGTCAATGCTGCTGATTTGCTTTGCATCGGCTTGAATTGGAACAAGACCCACAACGCCTCTTTGCCGAAAACCGCTCACACCACGATACGTGCGATACAAAACGCTGCGCTGTCACGTCTGCGTTTTGAATTCATCGGCGATGCCAATCCAGGAGAAGATTTTATTGTTGAAGTGCATGCCGACAGCGTTCATGACTTGTATGGCATTTCTTTCAAGCTATCATTGTCGCCAACAGCAACTGTTACCATCGCCGGGGTCGATACCAGCGGCACCTTCCTGGGGAGTAATCTTCTGCAGTTCAGCCAAATCGACAATGATAACGGCGTGGTCGAAGTTGGGTTGACGAAAATCGCAGGCTCCGGCGTTTCAGGTTCTGGAATGATTGTGCGTTTGCATATGAACATGTCGGGCGATGCGGCTATCGGTGACTCGACGAGTATTATGCTTACCGACATCGCTGCCAATGACTCTGAGGGCAATGCGATTCCGTTTAAAGAACAAGACAAAACTGAAGAAATCGTAACAGATATTTTCGACGAAGACACTGCCTTGCAACCAAAAAAGTTTACCCTTTTTCAAAACTATCCCAACCCATTCAACCCCGAAACGACGATTGCGTTTTCTGTACAGAAACAGGCGCACGTGACACTGAAGATTTACAACACGCTCGGGCAAGAAGTCCGCACACTCATAGACGCAATCAAACCGGAAGGCTTGCATCGCGTAGTTTGGGACGGTCGCGATGTTACGGGTCAGATCTTGTCAAGCGGAGTTTACATCTACGTCATACAGACAGACGACTACAGCGATATGAAGAAAATGACTTTCACGAAGTGATCTAAGTAGCTCATGTGTAGTAGTGAACGCACATAAGCAGCACGTTGTGGAGAATCAATAGCCGTCATTCGTTGAGAAATACTCGATGGCGGCTGTGATTGTAAACGGTCGATAAAATCCGTTTTGCAAGTTAAGTTCAGTCGGTTGGTCTAGTTTTCTGGAAAGAGTTCTTAACGATTTTTTTGAGTAGACCGCGATATAGCATAGAGATGATCTGTGGCGGTTGGCAAGCATCAAACTTGCGTCATTTTAGCGTTAAAATCTGTCCATGCGTGTCCACATTTGTCCCCGGGGAAAAATAAAAAAGGGAATCAAAGCTGATTCCCTTGTGTCGTAAAAACAAGTGTTTACGCAAGTAGCGGGGGGCGGATTTGAACCACCGACCTTCGGGTTATGAGCCCGACGAGCTACCAGACTGCTCCACCCCGCGATATTGGATCGACTAATATATTATATTTCGCGCTTTTCGCAAGTTTTTTCTATAAAATTTTCAGCCGTGTATCGTGATTTTCCCTCGAGTCAGTTCGGTCAAGGAACTCTTTAACTCTTTAAGTTCTTCTGGCAAAACGGTTAGGTGTAATTCAACTCTATCGCTGTAGTTTTCTTTAGTGATCTGGGCGTCAAATAATGAGATACATTTTTGCACAGATTTTGTAAAAGCGTATTCAAACTCTAATGCCAA
Organism: uncultured Deferribacteres bacterium; assembly: GCA_964014485.1. Lineage (GTDB taxonomy): Bacteria > Zhuqueibacterota > Zhuqueibacteria > Zhuqueibacterales > Geothermadaptataceae > CAXHAT01. Next base: position 45,536 of record CAXHAT010000021.1, on the reverse strand, counting down.
CAGCGTTTTGGGTTGAACTTTTGTTAGCGCCGCACAGTCGAGTACAGCGAAACTCGCCGCGCTATAGGCGCGAATCAAACCGCCAATACCAAGCTTCGTTCCGCCGAAGTATCTCGTAACAACAAGCAGTGCATTGCTAACATCTCTCGTCTCCAATGCCTGCAAGATTGGCCTGCCCGCCGTACCCGCCGGCTCTCCATCATCGTCATATCGAAAAACACAAGCGTCCCCGGCTCCTATTCTAACGGCCCAACAGTGATGCGATGCAGATTTGTACTGACTACGTAAATGTTTTATTTTTTCTAAGCCTATTTGGGATGAATCGGCGGGAAGCAGGTTGGCCAAGAATCTGCTGTTCTTAATGCAGATTTCTGTTTTGAAATCTTTCTCAGGCGTGAAGTAATGATTTCCCACAATTAACTATTTGTCGAGCAAGTCGTCTCCGTTCTCGGATCTCAGTTTCAGCTTTTCGAGCGCGTCTTGAGCCGCTCGCTGCTCCGCCCGCTTTTTGCTGTTCCCGACGCCAACCCCAACCGGCGTATTCTTAATCTTTACTTCGACCGTAAACAGTTTGTTGTGATCCGGGCCGTCTTCAGAACGGATGATGTAGAACGGCGCCCCAAAATTGCGGCTTTGCGAGTATTCGAGAAGAATACTCTTAAAATTCTTATAGATTTGTTCCTTAAGAATTTGTTTATGCAGCTCAAGTATGTTCGTAACAATGAAAGTGCGCGCTGGTTCCAGACCGCCATCTAGATAAATGGCGCCAATAACCGCTTCAAGCGCATCTGCGACAATGGATTGTCTCGTTCTTCCACCGCTCTTAACTTCTGATTCGCTCAGGAGGATATGGTTTCCCAATCCAAGATCATTGCCGACGCGTGCCAGAATCTTCCTGCTCACCAGCAATGATTTCATGGCGGTCAACTCGCCTTCTTCTTTGTCGATATAGTTTTCGAAAAGGAATTGCGTAACCGCCAACCCAAGAACTGCATCGCCCAAGAGTTCTAATCGCTCGTTGGAATCAACGCGTTTTTCCCCAATTATTGGAAGTATGGAGCGGTGCTTAAGCGCTTGCTCAACTAAGGTGAGATTTGAAAATTCATAGTTTAAGGTGCTAAACAGTGCGCTATAATCGATCTCGATAGATCGCTTTCGCGGCTTCTGAGCTTGATCGTCCTTGTTTTTGCTAAAGAATCGCTTTATCCATCGAAGCATAACGAACAAGAATCTGTATCTCCCCAAAAGGGATTGTTTTAGACTCAGTTAATGAATTTTTTAAAAGCCAGACAAACGTTATGTCCGCCGAATCCAAAGGAATTGGAAAGTGCCGCATCAACATTCCTGGTCACTGATTCGTTAGGCGTATAGTTCAAGCCGCAATCCGGGTCTGCGTTTTCCTGATTTATAGTCGGATGAATTTTACCGTCACGAATAGTTAGGGCAGAAACTATTGCTTCAACAGCGCCGCTTGCGCCCAACAAATGCCCAATCATTGATTTTGTCGAGCTGATATTCACATCATGCGCATGATCTTTGAAAACTTCGCTAATCGCTAGAGTCTCGGTTTTGTCATTTGCTGGAGTGGAAGTGCCGTGTGCATTGATGTATTGAATTTGGTCAATGCTCAATTTGGCGGTACTGAGCGCGCCTTGCATTGCTCTAATTGCGCCGTCTCCGTCTGGCGAAGGCGCGGTTAGGTGGTGGGCATCAGCGGAAAGGCCAAAGCCAGCGACTTCAGCATAAATCTTCGCGTCCCGCGCAAGCGCGTGAGAAAGGCTTTCAAGAATAACAACGCCAGCACCTTCACCCATAACAAATCCGTCTCGTTCAGCGTCAAAGGGACGGCTGGCTTTTTCCGGGTGTTGATTGTGCGTCGAAAGCGCTCGAAGTGCGCTGAAGCCGGCAACCCCGAGGGGCGTGATCCCAGCTTCGGTTCCGCCAGCCACAATAATATCGGCATGCCCAAGCTGTATCATCATGAGTGCGTCTGCGATTGCATTCGCGCTTGATGCGCAAGCGGAAGTAATCGCATAGTTCGGCCCGCGAAAATTATATCGCATCGAAATTTTCCCCGCTGCGATATCCGGAATCATCATGGGAATGAAAAACGGACTGACTCGGCCTGGGCCTCTTTGGGCAAGTTTTATCGCCTCATTCTCAAAAGTTTCCATCCCGCCAATACCGGAACTCACAATCACGCCGATGCGATTGGGATCGTAGTTCGTGTTTTCAAGACTGGCGTCATCGTAGGCTTCCGCCGAAGCGGCCATAGCCATTTGGGTAAATCTGTCAGTTTTTCTTGCTTCTTTCGCGTCTAAATAATTTTGGGGATCAAAGTTTTTTAATTCGCCTGCAATCGTGGTTTTGTAACCCGTTGTGTCAAAATGAGTGATCGGTGCGATACCGCTCACGCCTTTTAACAATTTCGCCCACAATTCAGTAACGTTTAGGCCGAGCGCCGTAACAGCGCCCATGCCAGTAATAACCGCTCTTTCCACAGTAGCTACCGGTTTTCTATAAAAAAATAGCGCCTCGAAAATACGAGGCGCCGATAAAACTTAGCTTAAGATTTTTTTTCTTTTAGATAGTCGATCGCGTTGCCGACAGTCGCCATTTGCTCGGCGTCTTCATCGGGAATTTCGATGTCGAACTCTTCTTCAAACGCCATAACCAGCTCGACTGTATCAAGCGAATCAGCGCCAAGATCATCGATAAAAGACGCTTCCGGAGCAACTTCTTTCGCGTCAACGCCTAGTTGTTCAACAATAATTTGCTTAACCTTTTCAGCGATTTCCATTTGAATCTACCTCCTCTAAAGATCGTTTTTAATGATTTTTTTCGAACCAAAATGTGTTACTGCATAACCATTCCACCGTCAACATTGAAGACCTGACCGGTGATATAATCAGATTCCGAGCTTGCAAGAAACGCCGCAAGGTGCGCGACGTCTTCCGGGGCGCCCATTCTTCCCATCGGGATAGTGCTAAGAATTTGCTCCTTTACTGTGTCGGGAAGCTCGCCCGTCATGTCGGTTTGGATATAACCAGGCGCAATACAATTTACCTGGATATTTCTAGCCGAAAGTTCTTTCGCAATTGATTTGCTCATTGCAATAACGCCCGCCTTTGCGGCGCTATAATTGGCTTGTCCGGGATTCCCAACCTGCCCGACAACTGAGGAAATATTGATTATTTTTCCTGTTCTCTTTCGCATCATGGGCCGTGCGACAGCCTTCATACATTGATATACGCCGGTCAGGTTGACATTTATGACCGTTTGCCAGTCATCTTCAGACATTCTCACCAGCAAATTGTCTCGAGTAATTCCCGCATTATTAATCCAGACGTCAATTTGTCCGTGATTCTTTACGGTTTCTGCAACAAGCGTCTGTATCTGATTGGCGTCGGAAATATCTAGCGAAACGGCCTCCGCTTTCATTCCAGCATTGACAATCTCATCAACGGTCGCCTTAGCGCCTTTTTCCGTTGTGGCTGTACAAACAACGGTTGCTTTCTCTGCCGCAAGCTTGTGCGCTATCGCTCTTCCGATACCTCGCGATGCACCAGTAACAACTGCAATTTTTCCTTCCAATCTTGCCATTAGGCGCTTTTCCTTTTTCTCGAAATGTTAGCCGATCTTCGCCAAATCGTCCGCCGTTCCTATGTTCGTTGATTGCATGCTACGGTTTATCCGCCGCAAAAGTCCGCTCAAAACTTTCCCGGGACCGGGTTCCCAAAATTGCTCAACGCCGCGTTCAACCATGCCTTCGATACACTCGACCCAGCGGACCGGACTGGTTAGCTGCGCGTCCAAATTGGCTTTGAGCTCTCCGCTGTCCGTCACTGCCGTTGCAGTAGAATTCTGAAAAACAGGCACTCTTGCATCATTGAAATCCGCTTCTTCGAGTGCTTGGTGCAATTTTTCTTGAGCGCCTTTCATAAGCGGAGAGTGAAAAGCGCCGCCAACGACGAGCTGCACCGCTTTTCGAGCGCCTGCTTCCTTTGCCAACTCAATAGCCGCCGCTATTCCTTTCTCTTCACCAGAAATCACCACTTGTCCGGGTGCATTAAAATTCGCTGCGGTGACAACGCCAGCGCTTGCGGCCTTTTCACAAACTTCGGTTACCGCCTCGGTAGACAAGCCGAGCAGAGCGGCCATCGTTCCCGGTTCTTTTTCACCGGCGTCTTGCATTGCCTGCGATCTAATTTTCACTAATCGCAACGCAGATTCGAAATCTAACGCTTTGGCAGCCACAATTGCAGAATATTCTCCCAAACTGTGTCCAGCCACGACATCAGGTTCTAAGCCGCGCTCAGCAAGCAATTCCGCTACGATACAACTGTGGACAAATATTGCAGGCTGGGTTATGTACGTTTGCTTCAGTTTGTCTTCTGGACCTTCAAAGCAAAACGCCGCCAAATCGTATTCTAAAATATCATTGGCCGTTTCAAACTTTTGTTTAGCCGAGGAAAAGGATTCGTACAAATCTTTCGTCATGCCAACATGCTGGGCGCCTTGTCCAGGAAAAATAAAACCTTTCATAACAACTCAATCAATCAAGCTAACTTCTTAGAATCGCATTAAAGCGGAACCCCAAGTAAATCCGCCGCCAAACGCCACTAGCATTATAAGATCGCCTTTTTCGAGCCGCCCTTCATTTTGCGCTTCATTTAACGCAATCGGAATCGACGCAGCTGAAGTGTTGCCGTATTCGTGGACGTTAGTGTAAACCTTCTCTTCCGGTAACTTCAACCGTCTCGCCGTCGCTCTTATGATCCGCACATTCGCCTGATGAGGTATTAACAACTTGATTTCATCGGGTGAAACATCATTCTTTTCGAGAATATGTTGCGCCGCGTCGCCCATAGCGGTCACAGCCGCTTTAAACACTTCCGGCCCGTTCATTCGAATGTGCATCAAGCCTTCGTCAACGGCTTCCTGAAACGGCACCGTCGTTCCGCCGCCAAGCATGCAGAGCAATTCTGTTAGGCGACCGTCGCTTTTTAAATAAGTATCAATTATTCCTCGACCACTGTCGTCAGCCGGGCCAACAACAGCCGCGCCTGCGCCGTCTCCAAACAAGACGCACGTCGTTCTATCCTCCCAATTGGTCAGACGCGTTAGAATTTCAGCGCCAATGACCAAAACATATTTGGCTTTTTTTGTCGCAATAAATCCGTCCGCAACGGAAAGTGCGTAGACAAAACCGGAACACGCCGCTTGTAAATCCATGGCTGACGCATTTTCCGCGCCTATTTTCTGCTGGACGTAGCAAGCGGTGGATGGAAAAGTGGCGTCGCCAGAAACCGTGCCAACCAAAATCATATCCAAATCTTTGGCGTCAATCCCGGCTTCCTTCAAAGCGCCTCTGGCTGCTTCGGAACATAAATCTGACGTGCGGATGCTTTTGTCGGCGATATGGCGTCTTTCGATCCCGGTTCTTGAACGAATCCATTCGTCCGAGGTCTCCACCATTTTTTCAAGATCGTGATTCGTGAGAATGCGTTCAGGGACGGATTTCCCGATCCCGTGAATCATAGAAAACGGTTGTTTATCTACCACTTTCTTCTCCCTGCAAAGCTTCCATGTCGGTTTTAATTTTGTCGTTAATTCGCTGCTCAACCATTTGCGCCGCTTCCTGAATGGCATTCATGACTGCGCGCGGAGTTGAACGGCCATGCCCGACCACGACAACGCCGTTGACGCCTAGCAATGGAGCGCCGCCGTATTCTTCATAACTCCAAATCTTTTTGAGGCCTTTAAATGTCGGCTCCAAAAGAAAAGCCCCAATATTGGAAACTATCTTTTTCCCAATATAGCGCTTCATGTACATATTATAAATTCCGCCTACGCCTTCAGCAAATTTAAGAACGACGTTGCCGACAAATCCGTCGCAAACCACCACGTCAACAGTGTCCTCAAGAATATCGCCGCCTTCAATATTTCCGACAAAGTTGAGATTTGCGCATTCAAGAAGCGAGTAGGCGCTGAGCGTTGCTTCATTACCTTTTGACTTTTCCGATCCGACACTCAACAATCCGACTCTCGGCGACTCCACGCCCACGACTCTTTCCAAAAAAATCGAACCCATTACAGCAAATTGTAAAAGGTTGCGCGGCCTGGCGTCAACGACTGCGCCGACGTCTAAGATGAAAGTCGTTCCTTTCCTGGAAGGCAGGAATGACCCAACCGCCGGTCTGTGTATTCCCGGCAAGCGACCTAAAATCAGTAATGCTGAAGCCATTGCAGCACCGGTATGGCCAACGCTAACCACCGCTTGTACGTCTCCATGACTGTGCATTCGCTGTGATACGACGATAGAAGCGTCCGGCTTATTTTTTAGCGCAGTAGCCGGCGACTCTTCCATTTCAATTTTTTCCGCCGCATGGCAAATGGAAATCGGCAACTCACCTAAAGAACGCTGAAACCGCAAAATTTCGGCTTCAATGAGAGCCTGATCGCCGACAAACACAATTTCAAACGCACCGGCGGATTTACGCGCAGCAAGCAAGCCGCCTTCAACAACAACTGAAGGCGCATGATCTCCGCCCATCGCATCTACAGCGATTTTCATTGAAGCGTTTCTCCTGACGAAATGACTGTTGGCGGCAACATGATGAAGTAGGAGAGTTTTAGATAGGCGGGTCAGCTAAATGAATGCGGCGGGAATAGAATATTCCAAAAATTATCTGCGTCCCTTGCGACCGCTAACGAATTGTTTATTGCTTTTTAAGCTTCTTTAACGGCGACGACCTCGCGATTCTTATAGAAACCGCAATTCGGGCAGGCGCGATGCGGCAATCTCGGTTCGTGACAATTCTTGCACTCAACCACGCCTTTGGCCGAGAGCTTCCAGTGGGTTCTGCGTTTGTCGCGTCTGGTTCGGGAAATTTTTCGTTTAGGTAACGCCACTGTTGTGTTCTCCTTAATTCTCAGTTTTGCCGATTTTTAGAAAGCGCTTGCAACGCTTCCCATCGGGGATCAACCGTTGTGACTTGGCATCCACATTCGCCAAGATTCAGGTTTTCACCGCAATGCGGGCAGAGCCCTTTGCAATCGGACTTGCATAATGATTTTATAGGCACGGCGAGCAAGAGCAAATCATGCACGTCATTCGTAATATCAAGTTCAGCTTGATTTAACTCCAGGTCTCGGACTTCGTCGTTATTATCTCCGAGACTTGCGTCGCGGGTAAAAATGATTCGTGCCTGCGCTGCTATATTTTCTTCAAACTCATCCAGACATCGGTCACAATCAAGGCGAATTTTCGTTTTCGCCGAAAGTTGCAGGTAGACTGAATCCGATTTTTTGTCCAATTTCAACTGGACCTGAATTTCATTTTTAAACCCGCCACTATCTTCAAGTTCGAAATCTGCGGGCTCGCCAACCACGTCCAGATCGTGAACGCCGTTCGGCAAATGCGATATTTCGACTTTCATCTTGTATCCTTGCCAAGGTAGCTGGGCAAAAAAAATTAGTCGCGAATTTAAAATAGAATCAAGTACAAGTCAAGCTTATTCTCTCACTTTGTTGCGTTTTAAAAACGACTCCGGTGAGGCCGAACAGCATAAAAAAACCGCCTGATTTTGAATCATCAGACGGTTAATTTATCAACCGATTCTCGTCACTCCGTCTCTACCACCTCTCGCGCTGAAAAGAAAAACCCGATTTCTATCGCGGCATTTTCGTCTGAGTCGGAGCCATGCACAATATTATTCTGCTTGCTTGTCGCGAAGTCCTTACGAATCGTCCCATCAGCCGCTTCCGCCGGGTCGGTCGCTCCGATCAGTTCACGGAACGCCGCCACTGCGTTTTCTTTCTCAAGAGCAATCGGCACGCAGCGATCGCCGCACATAAACGAAACGAGGTCATTATAAAACGGGCGTTCTTTATGAACTTCATAGAATTTGCCGGCGGTTTCCGGGGTCAGTTGAACCATTTTCATGGCAACGACGCGAAAACCGGCTTCAAGAATACGATCTAAAACTTTGCCCGTTTTGTTAGCGCCAACACAGTCTGGCTTTAAAATCGCAAGCGTTCTACTCACAGTATTTCTCCTTAGAATTTAGTGCAAAAACAAGCCTTAGCTCGCTTCGCGTGGATTGTTGGAATCTAGGGTTATGGGAATAATGGATTGATGGAGAATGGGCCCCAATAATCCATCAATCCATCGCTCCAAATTTTACTCTTTCAATGCTTTTTGCATCATCGTTCCAATATCAGCGGGACTTTCGCAAACCAATGCGCCAGCGTCCCGCAAGGCGGTCATTTTTTCCCCAGCCGTCCCCCCGCCGCCTGAAATGATAGCGCCTGCGTGCCCCATGCGTCGACCAGGAGGCGCGGTTTGCCCTGCGATAAACGCAACAACCGGCTTATTGAAATCAGATTTAATATAAGCCGCCGCTTCCTGCTCAGCCGAACCGCCTATTTCGCCGATCAAAACAACAGCATCGGTGTCATCATCTTTATTGAATAACTTCAAAGCGTCAGTGTGCGTCGTGCCGATAATCGGATCGCCGCCAATACCGATGCATGTTGACTGCCCAATCCCCAAAACTGAAAGCTGATGCACCGCTTCATAAGTCAAAGTCCCTGAGCGCGAAATAACGCCGACGCGCCCCGGTTTGTGAATAAACCCGGGCATAATGCCGATTTTGCATTGTCCCGGAGAAATCACGCCCGGGCAATTTGGCCCAACCATGCGTGTATTGCGGCTGGCCAAGAACGCTCTCACCTTCACCATATCCGCGACAGGAATGCCTTCTGTGATGGTCACTACAAGAGCTACTCCAGCGTCAGCAGCCTCCATAATCGCATCAGCGGCAAAAGGCGGCGGTACAAAAATAACGGATGCATTGGCGTCTGTTTCGGCCACAGCATCGGCAACTGTATTAAAAATCGAAACTTGATTCTGAAACTTCTGCCCGCCTTTTCCCGGCGTCACGCCCGCGACAATGTTCGTACCGTATTCCAGCATTTGCCCGGCGTGAAACGAGCCTTCGCCGCCGGTAATGCCCTGGACGACCAAGCGGGTGTTATTGTCAACAAGTACGCTCAAAACAACCTCCTCTATTCAAAAAATTTCTTTTGCTAAAATCGTTAAACCAGACAAACATAAACCCCAAAAATCAAGCGCCAATTTCCAAATAAATTTCAAATTGCAATATTCAAACTTAATCCAATGATAAAATGGCTCCGTCTCGTCTATTCCTTGGAAGTTGGCGTTTGGGATTTATCTGTAATTTGAGATTTGTCATTTGGAATTTGACTCATCTCAAACATTTGGTAGTTCTAAACTAAAATTACGCAGCTACCGCCGCCGCAACAACTTTTTGCGCTGCATCTTCGAGCGATCCGGCGACCTGCAATGTCAAGCCGGACTTTGCGAGAATATCCGCCGCTTCTTCAGCGTTGGTGCCTTCAAGACGCACGACCATGGGCACGGTAATATCAACGTTTTTAGCCGCTTGAATCACGCCGTTCGCTACACGGTCGCAACGGACGATGCCGCCGAAAATATTGATCAAAACTGCTTTGACGTTTTTGTCGGAAAGGATGATTTTAAAGCCGTTTTCCACCGTCTCCGCGCTCGCGCCGCCGCCAACGTCGAGGAAGTTTGCCGGTTCGCCGCCAGAGTACTTGATGATGTCCATCGTTGCCATTGCCAGCCCGGCGCCGTTCACCATGCAGCCGACGTTGCCGTCCAATTTGATGTAATTCAAGCCAAACTTGTCCGCTTCAACTTCCAAAGGCTCTTCTTCGCTCAAATCGCGCATTGCTTCATAATCTTTGTGGCGATAGAGCGCACTGTCATCAAAGTTGATTTTTGCGTCCAACGCAAGAACGTCACCGGACTTGGTTACGACCAGCGGATTAATCTCAAACAAGGAAGCGTCAGTCGCGATGTAGGCTTCGTAGAGCGCAAAAATGAACTTGACTGCATTTTTGAAAGCGCCGCCAGAAAGTCCAAGGCCAAAAGCAAGCTTGCGCGCCTGAGCCGGACGCAATCCGACCGCAGGATCAATCCATTCTTTCAAAATCTTTTCAGGCGATTCCTCGGCGACTTTTTCAATCTCAACGCCGCCCTCGGTGCTGGCCATAAACGCGAGCTGACCGACGGCGCGGTCAAGTGTTATGCCGACGTAAAATTCTTTTTCAATATCCAGCCCTTGCTCGACGAGCACTTTGCGCACTTCCTTGCCGTCAGGCCCGGTTTGGTGCGTAACCAAATTCATACCCAGAATTTGTCCGGCAATTTCACGCGCTTCTGCGGGGCTTTTCGCCAATTTTACGCCGCCGCCCTTTCCACGTCCGCCCGCGTGAATCTGCGCTTTTACCACAACGACTGAAGTGCCCAACTCCTGCGCGATCTTCTCCGCCTCGGCGGCGTCATCGGTCACACGGCCTTCAGGCACGGGTACGCCGAATTTTTTTAGTATTTCCTTGCCTTGATACTCATGAATATTCAAATCAACCTCCCTGATCTATTTTTTTTCGTCATCAGTTAAATCGGATTTCGCTAAAACAAAGCTTCTAATCTTTTTGATATTTCTTAGGGCGACTTTCATATCCGAATCCAAAACATCCATTGGAAAAGGATTCGGCGATATTGAACTACTCGTTTGCCACATCGATTTTATCCATAGACCTTGAGTCCGTCGCTTAAGATTTTATACTCTAGCGTATTTTTGAGCTTGGCCCTCTCTGCAAATTCGCGCTCGCTATAAACCAAAATGTCCAGTGGCATTGAAATTTTGTTCATTAAAGCGCGTCTGATTTCTCGCATTAAGTCAATTTTTCTCTTATTTTTCAAATTGGCTATAACACATAAATCAATATCGCTTTCAGGTTTGACTTCCCCATAAGCTTGCGAGCCAAAGAGGATGACTTGCTTAGCTCCAAACTTTTCGCCTATAACTTCTTTCAGCAAAGATATTTGTAGTTGTTCCGTCTTTTGGGAAGCCATGTTAGTCTCCTTCATCAGCCCTGATCCTCGTCCCCGCTTTTCCTTCGGCAGCCTCAACGAGTTTTTCCGTGGGTGTAATGACAAACTCCGTCCCGCCGGATTCGATGAAGTCAATTCCGGCCTGAACTTTGGGCCCCATGCTGCCTGCCGGGAATTGGCCATCAGCAAGCCATTTTTTCGCTTGCGCTACAGACATTTCTTTCAGCGCACGTTGGTTTTGCTTGCCGAAATTCAAATAAACGTAGTCAACCGCCGTTGAAATATAAAGCGCATCAGCGCCGATGCTTTTTGCCAGGAGCATAGAAGACAAATCTTTGTCAATTACCGCGTCAACGCCCTCGAGACAACCATCTCCGTCGCGGCAGACCGGAATTCCGCCGCCGCCGCAAGCAATCACCACAGCATCGAGGCCAAGCAAATTTTCAATCGTTTCACGACCGATGACTTCCAAAGGAACAGGCGACGGGACGACTCGACGCCATTTTTTCTCGTTATATTGTTTCATCTGCCAGCCGCGTTCTGAACACAAAGCTTCTACTTCATTCTCTGAATAACCAGGCCCGACAAACTTGCTCGGATTCAAAATTGCCGGGTCGTTTTTCTCGACCACCACCTGTGAAATAACCGTGATGACTTTTTTCACAATGCCGCGTCGATGAAGCTTGTTTTGCAGCGTCTGCTGAATCATATAACCCATGCCGCCTTGCAAATCGGCGACGATCACACCTAGCGGAATCGGCGGCACGCGCTCCCGGCTTTCTTCGACTCGCAGAAGCATATTTCCGATTTGCGGACCACCGCCGTGCGTCAGAATGATGCGCCAGCCGCGCTTTACCAGTTCCGCGACCGGCTCTAAAGCCTTTCGCGTATTTGCGAATTGCTTATAAATGTCATCGTCTTCGGATTCGCGCGATATTGCATTGCCGCCCAAAGCGATGACCGCTGTTTTGCTATTTCCTAGCATTTTTACATCGTTGTTCCAAGAATGAAAGGAAATTTAAATTCGCCACAAGGAGACGGCGCTGAAAACAACATTTAAAGCAAGCGCCGGTAAGTGCGAAACACAAGGCGGGCAAGCTCAAAAAAGAAGCGCCAAATATAGCATAATCAGCCTATCATTGCAACAGGAATTCAGTCATTCAAAATATCTGGAAAAGCAGGGAGATTAACAAGTTCGCAGGTCGCGAGACGGTGAGGCAAAATTAAAAATCCCGCGAACGCATTCGTTGCTATGTTTTCAAACACAACAACACTCGCGTTCGCGGTTTTCGTCGGCAGGAATTGGAGAAGACAAGAACAGTTTTTGGCTATTTGTTATTGGCTTTGGGTCAAATCGCAAACAGCCAATTTAATTTGAGAATTATTCAAAATGTCCTTTTTGAAAAGCTTAATTTTCAATCACGACATTATTTTTTGAGACCGTCACGCCGCCGCCGTTTCTTTCGATGATAGTGTACTTATTCCCGGCGTTATCGGCAAATGCGACTTGCAGAGCGCCGTCCTGAATTTTGGCGTCAATGGACCCCGCTGCGTCATTGATCTGTACTTCGAGATCGGAATTCTCCAAACGGCGAACCGTCATGACTTCCTCACCCTTGATTTGAGTGACCCAAAGCACATCTTCACCGTCAAACTCAACCGTCACCTTCACATCGTTTGAGCGTCTTACGGCCACTTGGCTGCCGTCCTCCGCTTCTTCGAACACCGGCGCGTTTTCTTCGACGATTGTCGTGAACGTTTCGTACTGCACTTCAATCGCATTGTTGACGCCTTTAACGACTTGCAGCGCTTCAGCGTTTTGAACGCCCGCTTCTTCCACCAGCAGCTTCTCGACTTCAGCAGGTTCAAGGTTTTCCAGAACTTCAGCTTCATCGACATTGTTTGGGTTTTCTTCCGTACTACACGCGAAAAACGCCAATGCACAGATCGATAGAATTGAGAATTTGATGCATTTCATCGTTGAAATCCTTTCAGTTAAATGAATCCTTCCATTTAAAATGAGCTTTCAACCCGCAATAACTTCAGATTGACTGGCGATAAAATAGATGATCGGGCTTTTGTGAAAAATCGTTGCAAATGCGTTTCAAATGTGGTTTTCAAAATTGCCCGATTGTCGTTTTTAATTCGACGCCTTGATTGCAGTCCGTCGTATTGTAGAGACGCGATGCATCTCGTCTCTACTGAACGTCTGAAACTAAAAAGAATCCGGGACTCGCCGTCCATAGCTCATCCCCGGATTCCTAAGCGTGGAGGCAGGTTTTCAAAATCCGCTCCAATGCCGCGAGAAGCGCACGGGCCGCTTTTGCCTCGGCAAATTAGGGCGGCGCATTTTTTAAGAATATCGTTGGAAGCGCATAATTGACGTCACGCTCCACGCCCGTACGTTGTCGTTTATTCAATGACGGCCATCTCGCTGTCCGTTGTCGCACAAAAGACGACGCACCCTTCCCCCCCGCCTCGACAGCAAATTCCCATTCTCTATGATTTCAATACCCGCCGCTGATAAATATTTTGGCGACGTCAAAACGGATCGTTCTTCACAGCGCGATACCGAAAGCGTGGATTCATTGAACGACTTAGGAGAAAGTCAGCTATGAATATGTTATCCCCGGGGATTTTGCTTTTTCGGTTCAAGGAAGAATCGAGGAACAGGGGAAAATCAGCGATAAGAGCAAATCATTTGAGGCTGCTTTGGAAATCGATCACCCGAGTGATTTTGTACTCGCTTATCTTTCCAGCAGCGGCAAACGCCCAAACAAAATTGCCTGCGGAAGTGCAGGAAATCTTCGACGTCAGTTGCGCCGTGTCTGGCTGTCACGTCAGCCCTTCCCCTGCTGGTGATTTGGATCTGTCTGAAAAAGCGGCGTTTTCGGAATTGGTTAACGTGCGAAGTTCGGCAAATTCGCAAATGATTCGCGTTACGCCGGGCGCGCCGCACAAAAGCTACCTGATGGCCAAGCTGCTGGACAGCCAGGGCATGCAAGGCAAAGTCATGCCGCCTGGAGGAGAGCGGCTCTCGAACTCCGAATTGCGCGCCATTGTCTCCTGGATAAAATCTATGTCCGGCAAAAGCGAGGCTCCGAAAAAAGCCTGGAACGGCAATGAAAGCTACGTCGACGAGTCGCCGCGCATCTCATCTCCGAAAAAAAGGCCGCCGCAAACCTTCCCCGGTTGGTCAGCGGCAAACTTGCCGACAACGAACACCGTGCCGAAGGGCGGATTCATGTATCGCGTCGGGCACAAATTTGCGGGGCAAGTCAGTTCGGGAATTGATCGCTTTTTCGGGCTGGACGACGGTGCGTTTATGATGACGCAAGTCGGCTTCCCGCTTTCAAACCGGCTCTCGCTCACCTTCGCACGCTCCGCCGAAGACGCGACCATTGAAGCTGGCGCGAAGTTTCGTTTGATCTCGGAAAATTGGGGCCTTCCAGTGTCAGCGGCGCTCAACGCCGGAGTCGATTGGTCGTCAACCGCGATCATTCCCGACCCGCTCAACATCAATCAAAACACCGGCAGGCTGGACGGAGAACGTTTCGCATTTTTCGCCCAACTTCCTGTTAGCAAACGCTTGGGCCGGTTTTCGCTGTTGACCGTTCCCGGCATTCTGCTCAACGGCAACGCCCGTCTCGCGGGAGAAGCGCCGCTCATCACTTTGGGGCTGGTCGGCAGAGCAAGCCTTTCGAAAAAATACGGCTTTTTCGTTGAGTACATTCCCATGCTTTCCGGCGCGGGAGACGCGGCAACCGTCGGCCTCTCCCCTATCGACAACGTCGTCAGCGTCATCAACGAGAGTTTCACCGCGGGATTTGAGATTCACTTAGGCGGGCACGTTTTTCATATTTTCGTCACCAATACGCTTGGCAACACTACGAATCAGTATTTAAGCGGGGGAAATTTCAATTTCGCTCAGGGCGAGATGCGCCTGGGCTTCAATGTCTTTCGCACCATGAACTACCCATTTTAAGGAGTCGCAATTCATGTCTCACATTTCAGAAAAAATAAAAATCGTCGCCTGCGCCGCATTATTCGCCGGATTCTCAGCCTGTCAAAAACAGCCTATCGCAGGGATTGACAACACCCAGATTGAAGCGACGTTCTCAAGCATACAACAATCTGTCTTAACGCCGACTTGCGCACGTTCGGGCTGTCACGTCGGCAACAATCCGGCGGGCGGGTTGAATCTGCAAGCCGGACAAGCGTTCGGCAATCTGGTCAACGTCCAATCTCGTGAAGACGGGCGCAAGTTTCTCGTGCAGCCCAATGACGCCGCCAACTCCTATCTTTTCATGAAAATCATCGGCAGCGGGATTGTCGGCGCGAGAATGCCGATCGGCGGCTCGCTCAGTCAATCACAGATCAACGCCGTGCGCGATTGGATTGACGGCGGAGCGCAGGATAATTGAGTCTGTAAACAGTAAACTGTGCGCTGTAAGCTGTAAGCAGAATTCAGCTCACAGTTTACTGCTTACAGTTCACGGTACGGAGAGTGGATCAAGGGAGCGTGCGGCTTCTCGCAACTGATCGTTCGTCAGCAAATCGAGTTGCAAAACCAACGGTCTGCCGGAATCCAAACCGGCAATTTGATCTTTGTTTTCGCCCATCCACTCAATCAATCCTTTGATGAGTTTTCTGTTTGCCTTTCCGTGCGGCGTATCGTTGACGCCGTAGGAAAACATGTTCGCCAGCGGCAAAAACGGATGGGAAGAGAACGCAATTTCCGAGAGTTTGGCGCGATACTCAAGTTCGTGGCTGGAAAAACTGGAGGAAATTCTGTAATCGATGGCGTGCCGCCCTTCGTGCGCAATAATTCCGCTCTCAAAACCGACGCGAGCAAACTCGGAGATGTAAGCGTCTCGCAACTCATCGCCTTGCAACACGCGCTCTTCCAATGGTTCGAGAAATTCAGACGTCACCTTTCTGATAAGTTTTTTGGCGAACCCGCGCGGCGCTGAAACGAGGTTTTGAGCAGCCGTTTTTTCATCCTGAGGCGATAGTTTCGCGATTTCCTTTTCCAGTTCTTCCCTGACTTCCGGGTCAGTCGCGAAATTCCAGGCCTCAAACGGAATTTTCACAGTAGACGCCCTGACTTCGTAAACCGTCTGGTTTGAAGCCCATCCGCCAATGCTGCCGAGTCTGCCAAAGTACCAATCCCGCAGCGACTTCACGGCCAGCACATCGACGGATTTAAATTTTAGCCTGCCTTTTTTGCTGTATTGCTCTACTTCCATGTCGCCGTCAATCACCAAATGCCCGCATAATAGACCGTACCAACTGTTCGCCCAGCCCTGACGAATAATCGTTCCAAATCTGCGCTCCAGTTCGCCCAGCAATTTTGATCGCGAATACGTCCCGGGCGGCGTGTCCCAGGCTAGCCGCTTCCAGACCGCTTGCATTTTATCGTTCAATGCAGCGCGGTACTGATCGGTTTTGTGAGACTCCCCGGCAAGCACGGATTCTCGGTAGTAATCTTCAGAAACGGCTTTTAGCTCTCCGAGAAAGCCGTCGTAGGCGATGAGCTCTTCGATTCTTGGCTTGTTTTTAACTTGTGCATCGGGCAAGGTCTTGGCATATGCGGCGGCCAAATCAAAAACCCAGCCGTCCGCCAACGCGAGCGCCAATTTTTCTCGTGCGGCGAAATTTGACGTTTCAGCGCTCCAGTCGCGTAGAGCTTTTGCCAAACTTTCATAAGCTTCCTGTATACGCTTGCATCCGTATTCGCCTTCGTTGTGAGCGTCAAAGTAGCGAGCCCAGCTTTGCATGGCGATTTCGCCCTTGCCCGCGAGCACAGCCAGTTTGAATTGCGCGATCAGCAGATCATAATGGCTAAGGTCTTCCGACAAAACCGTGTCCAAGCCCGCCAATGCTTCTGTGATCACGTTGTCGTTGAGCCGGAAAGGATACGGCAAGCTCGCGCCCGGTGATAATGATGTCAACGCCTCTGCAAGGGCGGTCTCAGCGTATGCTCGGAGCGCGAGATGGACGTCCCGCCGCGTTTTCGCAGCGTTTCTCATTTTGGCGGCGACGTTCCGCGCTTCTTCGAAACGTCCGGCATTCCGCTCGACTTCGACAAGTTGTTTGAAAGATTCCGCATCGTTGGCGTCTAAATCTATCGAGTACTCGATAATCTCGCGCGCTTTGTCGGTGTTTTCATAAACCAGATCATGGATTCGCGACAGGATTTGCCCGGCTTTTTGGCGATCTTCCAAAGGCGCTGACTCATTTTTCAGTATTTTTTGCATCAGCTCCACAGCTTTTTCATTGCGAACTTGAACTTATAGCTCCGTTGCTTTGGCCAGATCATCAGCAGGGCTGTTTTGCCTGCCAAGCGCCTGAAAAGCAAAATACCCGCCGATCAAAATCACCGAAACTATTGCCGCGGAGGCTAATGTTTTGGATTTCATAAGATAAAATTCCTTCAAAATGTGGATTCAGTGGCGTTTCTAAAGCAAAAGCAAGGAGTGGGCTGTCCAAAAACAAGGCATCTGAATAGCAGACATACCATATGTAGGGGTTCAAAATCTTGAACCCCTACGGCATGTTGTATATCGCTCTGCAAGTTTTATGTTTTTGGACAGTCCCCTTTCAAGTCGCTTGCAAGGGTAACCCGGCAAATACAGGATTCAGAACGAACTTTTCTGAAATAGCCTTCGACGATATGGCAAGGCAAGCCTTGCACTCCGTTTCTCAGCTATAGATTGTAGGGGCGTTTCGATACGCCCCTACTTTCTTCACTTCCCTGCTGTATTATCCAGATATTCAAATGACGCCAACTTCATAAACGTCCTGTTTTCCCCGCCGTCCAGATCGATGGATTCCGTTCCCAAATAATACGGCGGTTGATCAGTCAAGTACCGGTGCTGCACGCGAGAATTGCTTAAACTGGCCACAGCTTCAACGACCCAAGCCTTGAACTTCTTGCCGCCGGCCTTGTAATTTTCTTGCCGCAACGCACGCGCGAAGTCACGACCGGCAATGGCGTTGCCCTTCGGGCTGTAGAACGGGGCCAGGCGAATCTTCATATCTTTTTGCAGATCCATCGAAGCCATCGCCCAAGTGCCCGGGCCGAAACCGGATTGAGTGAGTTCCATATTCTGCGTCTGCGATTGGCCCGATTCAGACATGACAAAAGACATCACGGCTTTATCCTCCATGATATTTCCTACATAATAATCCTTCGCCTTGCCCGGGATTGGACCGACTTCAAAGAGCACGCTCAAGTCTTCAAGATTGACGTACATGGATAGCGACCGTGCGTTGGTATCTTCCTGCTGCAAATTCCCTGAGTCAATGAGCGTGATCAGTGCGACGCGCTTACCGTGCCAGGCCACTTCTTCAGCAGTCACAATGACGCGATCTTGTCTGGGTTCGCCTTTGTTGGGGCCGGAACTCACTTTGTAATGTCGCTCATAAACAGCGCGGAACGGTCGGAAGTTTTTCAGTTTCACGTCACCCGGAGCGGTGGCCGACCATTTTTGGTGATCGGCATAGACTTGTTTTTTGGGATGCACCTGGGCAAACAGAGCATTCATGCCAATTAATATAAAGCAAGCTGAAATCAGATTTCGAATTCGGTTCATGGATAAATTCTCCTTCTCTCGTTAAGAATTGGTTCGATGAAAAAAGTAGACAAAGCTAACGAGTGCGGGAGATTTAGTCTAACACCCCAGCGACAGAGTTTGACATTGTAGCGACGAAATGCAGCAGAGCCCGAGAGCGGGCGCGTTTTTGCTGAATTGCACCGTTTTTTCAACGCCCCCGCCTTCAGCGCGGTTTTCATACATTTCCGTTTCTCGTTACCGTCGCTATGGTCGTATATTACACAGCACCACGTTTTATCCTTAGCTTCGCAATCTGGTACGTTCATGCTTTTTGAGGTGATTTTGATATGTTGTACGACCGCATTCCCCAAGCCGTTCTTGCTTCCGCCCCAGCCGAACTTCTTTTAACCAACGAATCGCATCTGGAAAAAGTCAAAAAAGCCGCTTCCGATCTTTTCGCCGTTTTTGAGACGCGAGATGAGTTGCAAAATCTGGAAACGGAGTTGTCTTCAGAAAAGGACAAACATCCGTTGGCGCTGCACCTTGCCGCTAAGCTGGCAAAATCGAAACGCATTGTTCAGGATTTCAAGCAGGAAGCGCACGTCTCCGTCGTCTTTGCCGTTTACAAGGAGCACACGCGCATTCGCACACAGGAAGAACACCCGCACGGCGAGAATTTCTTGCTGAGAAAAATTTCGCAATTGCAGTGGCTTTTCGCCGACGCGCCAAACTTTTCCTGGGATTTGACTATCGTCGATGACGGCTGTCCGGAAAATAGCGGCCAAATTGCTCAGGAAATTCTCGCGAAAAAATATGACGGCGACAACGTGCGCATCTATTTTCTGGAAAACGCCATTCGCGAAAACTTGCCCGTCACACAGCCAATGACGGCGACCAGCGACAGTCAAAAAGGCGGCGGCGTGGCGTTTGGCATGTGGCGCGCGGCGCAGCAAGAAAAGCCCAATCACATCATTCTTTTCACCGACGCCGATCTCTCCACCCATCTTGGTCAAATCGGCCTGTTGGCGGACGGCATTTTGAATCAGGGGAAAGGCGCGGCCATCGGCTCTCGGCGCGAAGACGCTTCGATTGTGATCAAAAAAGGCGGGCGCAACGATCGCGGTAAATTATTCATCTATCTTTGGAAACGGATCATCACCAACTTGAACTATGTCGTGGATACGCAGTGCGGCTTCAAGGCTTTCCGCGCGGATTTGGTACGCGGTATTATCGGCGACATGATTGAGAAAAAATTCGCCTTTGACATTGAGTTGCTACTCAAAACCGAATTGCGCTCATCAAACGAAATCGTCAAAGTTCCCGTCGCCTGGATCGACAGCGAGGCGGCCTCGACGACCACAGATTTGCAACCTTATCTTTCGATGCTCAAGGGTATGGTCAAAATGTACCGCAAATACTTGCCGCAAAACGAGCGTTCCGAGAGCTTCGCCAAGTTCATCGAATCGATGAGCGAATCGCAGTGGAACACACTGGTAGCGAATATTCCAACGGCGATTATCGAACGAGAACCGGCTGATTTCGGCGATTTTTCAGACGTCTCGGCGGAAGATTTAATGCAAGCGATTTCATAACGCCTGTAAAATTATTTCCTGCTATTATTTGGCAAAATTTGAATCCCAAACATGCGGTTTTATCAAAGTGAATCTCGGTTGCTTGAAAAAATGGAATTTGACGCCTGTTTTTAGGAATTTCCAGATTGGGAGTGATGAAGCATAACTCCAACAATCCAATTCTCCAACACACCAGAAAGAACTCTACTTTCCGAGGAATTCCTTCGGCGGCTTGCCGTAAGCGTCGCGGAAGGCGCGGGTGAAGGCTGAAGTGTGACTGAAGCCGACTTCGAAGGCGATTTCGGAGACGGTTCCGGCGCTTTGCTCGAGCAATTGTTTCGCACGTTCCAAACGAACGGTGCGCAAATAGGCGGAAGCGGAGCAATCCAGTAGCGCCTTGAGCTTGCGGTTAAGCTGCCGCTTGCTCATCCCGGCTTTCACGCTGAGATCGTCGATGGTAAAATTCTCCTCGCCCATATTTTCTTCGGCGATTTTAAGGAGGCGATCCAGGAATCTCTGATCAGCGGAGGCGACGGCGATTTCCGAAACGCTGATTTTGGGATTTTTCAACCACTGTTCACGAAGCTTTTGCCGCAACTCAATGAGCTTGCGCACACGAACGTGCAATTCTTTCGTATTGAACGGCTTTACGAGATAAGCGTCCACGCCGGATTCCAGACCTTCCAGCCTTTCCTCTTCGGCGGCTTTGGCGGTGACCATGATGATCGGGATGTGACTGGTCAATGGGTCTTCACGCAGCCGCCGCACCAATGCGTAACCGTCCATTTTCGGCATCATGACGTCGGTGATAATCAAGTCCGGCATTTTTTCCTGCGCCTTCGCCAGCCCTTGCTCGCCGTCCGGCGCTTCAAGAACGTTGTAATTTTCTTCCAGCCCATCGCGAATGAACTGGCGGACGTCATCGTTGTCTTCGATTATTAATACGGAGGAAGGAGAATGAGGAACGGAGGATGGAACATCGCGCTCAGAACTGTCCGCTTCCGAGTGAACATTGAATTGTGTCGCGCTTTCTTGGCTAACCGTATCTTCATTGCTTGAGCTACGATCTTCTTCAGACTGCCCTCCTCCATTTTCCGTCTTCCATTCTCCGGCTTCCCGCGCCACAGGCAGATGAACAACGAACGTAGAACCTTTTCCGATCTCGCTCTTCACGGAGATTGAGCCGCCGTGCAGCTCGACCAACTCTTTCGTCAGCGCCAAACCGATGCCCGTGCCTTCATACTCACGCGTTGCCAGATGATCCGCTTGAAAAAATCGGTCGAAAATTTGGGGCAGTCGATCCGCTGGAATGCCGATTCCGCTGTCGCGGACATAAATCTGTAAGCTGTAAGCTGTAGACTGACCGCTTACAGATTTCGGTTTACAGTTCACAGTTAACAGTACACTGACTCTGCCGTCGTCAGGCGTGAATTTCATCGCGTTCGAGAGCAGGTTGTGCATAATCTTTTCAATTTTGTCCTGCTCAAAATTGACGATGACCGTTTCTTCCTCGCTTTTAAAAGAGAGTTGAATTTTCTTTTTCCAGGCCAACGATTCAAATGAATGCGTGAGCGCGCGCAGAACCGGGACGATGTTACGCGGGCTTCCGTTGAGATTCATTTTCCCGGCTTCGATTTTCGAAAGATCGAGCAACTGATTGATCATTCGCAGCAGTTGCACGCCGTTACGATGCGCCATTTTCAGCTTGCCGACGTTTCTCTTGTCTTTTTGACTTGGCAGAACATTGTCGATCTGACCAAGAACAAGCGTTAGCGGCGTGCGGAATTCGTGGGAGATGTTGGCGAAAAAACGCGACTTGATGCGATCCATTTCCTGCAATTTTTCGTTCTTCTCAGCCAATTCCATCGTCCGATCCGCGACCACCGCCTCGAGTTCGCGCTTCTGCTGCCGCAAGCGCTGCAGCCGCAAGCGCACGAACGAGTAGAGCGCTCCAGCAATAAAAATAACATAGAAAACGTAAGCCCACACCGTCCGATACCACGGCGGCAAAATCGAAAAAGCGAACGCGTCTTCTTTGCTAAGATGGCCGTAAACATTTTCCGCGCGCACCCGAAAAGCATAATCGCCTTCCGGCAGGTTGGTGTAATCCTTTTGCGTCTCGTTCGTCCAGCCTGACCACGTCTCGTCAAAACCTTGCAAAAAAACTTGAAAACGATTGGCCCCAGGACGCTCAAAACTCAGAGCCGCGTACTCAAAACGCAGAGCATTATTCTGATAATTCAAAACCGGAGCGTTCATGGCGCGGCGGTCGGCTTTGCGATCCCCAAAATAGATCGCCGAATCCCCATTTATTATCACGCGGCGCACCAACGCCGGAAAATTCACATCATACTTTTTGTGGATTGAAGCATCATAGCGCACTACGCCTTCTGAAGTGCAAAACCAGGCGACGTCAGAAAATTTTTCATCCAAGTAAATGCCGTTGACCGCAACGCCTTCGCCAGACATGCGCCGGAACGGCCGGCCGTCCCAATCGTAGCTTCCGCCGCTGGTTGGCTTTCCAATGTAAACCGTCGTTTTATTATCCACGGTTCGCGTCAGCCAGATTTTTCCGTCATCCCCTTCAACGATTGGATTTACCCAACAAGTCGTGTCGGCGAAGATCTCCCCCAGAGATGAGTCAGGTAAAAACCGGCGGCTTTTTTCATCAAAAAACTTCAACCCTTTCAACGAAACAAAGTAGACTCTCTTGTTTGCAAAATACGTATAGATGTGACCATCCGGCAAGCCGTTTTCGGCCCCAAAGCGATCTACTTCCGCCTCAATGGCTTCTTCCTGCTTCAAATCCCAGGTCGTTGTATAGGCGCTCCTGTCATAGTCAGCCGTTGCTGCTGCGCGCGTCAACGGTTGAGGTGAGTTCAAATCTGGAATTCGCAAGCGGACAACGCCGCGATTTCTCGTGCCGAGCCACAGCACGCCCGGCGCTTCTTCGGTAATCGTTCTAATTTGTTCCGTAACGCCCTTTACCCGCCCGGCATAGCGCCATTCTCCCCCGATTTGTTGTAGAACCGCCATGCCTTCTTGCAGGCCGATGAATACCATTTTTTCGTTATAGCGCGATGGTTCAAGGCTGTAAGCATATTGCCGCCAGACGAGAGTGCGGGCTTTTTGATCAATGAGATAAGTGCCCGAAGCGCCGGCGGCAAACAGAGACTCGTTTACCAATGCCAAATCGAACGCTTGAAACGGCTGCTGGACAATGTGCTCAAACCGCCCGGTTTCATTCGCTGATTCCGGCGGTGAAAAATAGACCGGGCCAATGCCGGACGCCGCGTAGAGAACGTCGTTGTGACGAATCATCGTCTCGAAGTTGGTCGCCGCGCCGTGCGTCTCGCCGAATTCCGTCAGGCGCGATGGCGTTTCGATTCGAGCAAGTCCGTTATTGAAAGCCAGCCAAAGTCCGCCTTCACGATCGCTGAAAGCCGAGAAAATGTCTTCGTCCCGCAACCCGGATTTCTTGTTCAGAAAGTCCGTAAAAGCGCCTTGCTGATCGAGAACCACGGCGCCGGCGCCGAGCATATTGATAACGAAAGAACTGTCCGCCATGACCGCGCCGCGAAATATTCTGTACTTGCGTAACAATTCCTTCGCTTCCGGAGCTGCGTCAAAGTTCTCAAAGCCGCCGCCGTCATAAACAGAAAGATTCCCGCGCCCTGTTGCGGCCAGCGATTTTGGCGGCGTTTGTCCAACGAACGGCAGCATGACCGCCACATACTCACCGCTTAAACGCTCGTTGTCCGGCGCCTGTCGCAGCGAATCATCGACGATGCGCCAAAGCCCTTCGTGCGTCTTGCCAACGTAAAGCGTGTCGTGAACCGAAAAAGCGTAATCGAAAGTCGCTTCCGCCACCCACACCGTCATTTTGCCGTTGCCCCGCCCGTCATCCCGCCACCTGAAAAGGCGCTTATTCGTTCGGAAAAAGACGCCGCCGCTGGTGACACATGTTTCCCAAACATCGGAAAAATCGCGTTTGTCTTCGGGGATGTGGTTGAGAAGAGAAACGTATCGCAAGCGCCCCATTTTCGAATCGGATTCGTGCGGATCAACGGCCAGGTAGCCGATTTCGCCCTGTGCGCCGACAAAAATCCGCCCGTCGGCGTCAATATCCAGCGAGCGTACGGTTGAAGCATTCGCGGTTGGAATAGCGCGCCACGACACGCCGTCAAATTGCAAAACCCCGGCGCTGTTGCCGAAGTACATCAAGCCTTGCTTGTCCTGGACAATCGCCCAATTCTGCGCGCCCGCGCCATAATCCTTCGGGCCGAAATTTTGAACAAAATGCAGCCCAATCTCCTTCCGCTGCTGGTCTTCTTGCGAAGAAAACGGCTGCACAGCTAAAACGGCAACTGGGCATAAAAATACAGCCGCCGCCGCTTGAAGCAAGAAATTGCGAATCTTCAGAAGAGAAAAAAAACTATGGTTCATATCAACGAAAATTTATGCTCACGTTTCCTAAAACAAAGTCGCCGGAAAGATAGCATTCCGACGTTGAATCTCAAGTATTTTTCGTTAGGTCGCATCCATAAGCAAAAGCTTACAAGTGTTGAGTTTTTTGTAGAATCAGCTCGTTCAGTGTCAACAGACGCCGACTTAGCCGCTTACCGTGACCAGCGTTCGCACCGTTAGCCAAATGCAGCTTTCGCATCTTTTGTACTTTGAAACCTTTGACTTCTCAGATTGAGTTCGCGCACGAATGCTATTTTTTGCGCACAGACTGTTAGAATTAAGCTGAAAATTTTCAGCGAAATACGTTTATTCGGAAAATAAAGAAGGAGCGTCTTGAGAATGCCGGTATACAAATACAAAACTTTCGAAGAAGCGGAGCAAGCGCAGTGGTGCTTCGAGCCGGACGAGGCGTATTTCAAGCGCGTGGAGAGATTGTTGATTTTGGGGAAGAGTCTGCTCAAAATCGAGCGTCCGCGCGGGGCATTCAAGTTCAAAACCATCAAAGAAGCCAACCAACATCGCGAGGCGTTGGAGGGGGCGCATTTGGGAAAAGTTCAAGAATAGACGTTGAAAAATCCGTCTCGTATATTTTGGGGCCACACAGCTTGAACCCACAAAGTGTTTGAAATTGCGGGGTCTTCATATTATTTTGAAAATATGATCCAGTCGTTCAAGAATCGCGGTACGGAAGATGTTTTTAACGGCGTCAGTTCCAAATTTGCTCGCCGGATATGCCCAATGCCGCTTTGGCGCGTTGCAGCGAGAAAACTCGATCTACTTGATTCGGTCGAATCTTTGCTTGAGTTGCGCTTACCGCCCGGAAATCATTTAGAAGCTTTATTTGGAAATCGCGCCGGACAACACAGCATTCGCATCAACAATCAGTATAGAATATGTTTTATTTGGCAAGAAGACGCACCGGCGGAAGTTGAAATTGTTGATTATCATTAATCGTATTTGAATCGGAGGCTCTATGCTGCGCATACCGACACACAGAAAGCCGACGCATCCGGGGGAGATGCTCAGAGAAGAATTTTTGAATCCCATGGGCTTGACGGCAAAGCAATTGGCGAAGGCGATCCACGCCTCCCAGCAAGAAATTGCTGATCTGGTTGAAGAACGCAACGGCGTAACGCCCAGCATTGCTTTGCGTCTCGCCAAATATTTTGGCACGTCCCCCGGCTTTTGGATGAATCTGCAACTGCGCCGAGACTTGTATTTTGCGGGAAAGTCCGAAGAAAAAATGCTGCAAACCATTCAGCCGTACCAGGCTGCACCAGCAGCATCATAAAACACTCGTGCGGTAAACGATAGAAGAATTTATAAAAATGCCGGTTTATAAATACAAAACTTTCGAAGAAGCGGAGCAAGCGCAGTGGTGCTTCGAGCCGGACGAGGCGTATTTCAAGCGCGTCGAGAGATTGTTGATTTTGGGGAAAAGTCTGCTCAAAATCGAGCGTCCGCGCGGGGTTTTCAAATTCAAAACCATCGAAGAAGCCAACCAGCATCGCGAGGCGCTGGAGCGGGCGCATTTAAGCAATCAGTAGTCTAAATTAAATTTCGAAAAACTTCCGTAGTTTGTCGGTGATTTCCGTGTTTACGGAAACAGGTGAAACGCCCAACTCACGTTGAATGATATTGGTTGAAACGGTCATCAAACGGTGCAGGCGAATCGTAGAAGCCACACGTAAACCTGTTTCAGCAAAATCTTTTGAATCCGTTTTTAACTCAATATCCGTTTCGAGAAGAATGTCGGGAGTTCGGCTGGTGATAAAGGCCAGAACGACGTGACGGTGATCGCCGACCGGCTCAGTCAAGATCAAGGCGGGACGTAATTTTTTTGAAGAGAGATCGTCAAACGGGAAAGGAACCAATACAATTCTATGTTTCATTCCGGAACGGCTCCCCATCCGTTGCGGTATAGAGGTCTTCCGCTGGGTCGTTTAGAAACTCAAAAGCCGGGTTCGCGGAAGCGGCTTTCAACCACTCTTTTTCGTCAATATCGCTTTCTTCCGGCAAAAGAATAAGAACGCGAACTTTTTTTTGAGCGGCGACCGGGATCGCATCATCGAGAACGAGTCGGTGTTGCTCATCGATTGTTCCAGTCGTTTCAAGCGCTCGCAACGATGCACTCATCGCACAATTTCTCCACAAAAAATTTTGATAAAATCGGTCTGAGTTTTTGCTAAAATAAAGTTCTTCTTAAAACTTTCCAACAATTGTTTTCACTCCGTCTCATAGCAGTAAACCTTTCCTCTGTTACGGTCATGCTTATTTGATTTTATGACGACATTGTGGCCGTCTTGACTTTAACTCAAGCGCTTTGTATACTCAAAATCATGGAGCAGTTTGAGTTAGTTTCGAGAATCGAAAAAATAGAACCTATTGCCCAAGGACGCGGCATTCGCGTCTTGCCGCATCTCCTCAAACAATACGGCGGCAAGCCGGCAGCCTGGAAAAAGAAGAAGGGTCGGGCGACTATTCGTCAATTTGGTCATTTGTATGATGCGGAACTGCACTGGTTCGAAGCGCATGGAATAGGCAAAGTCAATATGAAAATTAAATGGAAACGACGCTTATGAGTTTACAAGATTTGCAAAAAAAACCTCTCGCACTTTGCATCGATCCCGGCGAATATGACGGCGTTAGTTTGTTCGCGATGAAAATATACGAGTATATCCCGGACGAAAAATCAGAGAATGAAGGTTTTTTAAACATCGTCGATGAAGAAGGTGAGTCATACTTTTATGACGCAAACGGATTTCTGAAAATTGTGCCTGAACAACGCGGCTTACTGATCCCCCTCTCCTCACCGGCATAACATTCGCATATTTTTTGTAGTCATATCATTTTTGCTTCTCCACTCTGTACAAATGCGTCTTTGTTCTGAGAATGAGAGCGTTGCCGGAGACGGCGGGGGAAGCCATCGCGCCGGAATCGAGGGCGTTGGTCGCCAGTTTTTCGAATTTTCGTCCGGCCTTAAAAACCGTCCCTTTGCCGTCGCAATCGAAAATGTATAAGCGTCCTGCCGCATAGATCAAAGAAGAAGAATAATTGCCGCCGATTCTCGCTCGCCACACTTCCGCGCCCGTCTTTGCTTCCACGCAATACGCCACGCCATTGTCGTTCACCCAAAACAAAAGGTCGTCTACCAAGATCGGCGAGGGCATTTCCGGGGCGCCTTGTTTTCTGCGCCAGGCAATGTGCGAATCCTTCACGTCTCCCCTGCCGTCAGTACGAATAGCCAAAAGTTCCGCCGGGCCGAAGCCTGCCGCGATAAAAACAACCCCGTCACCATAAACCGGTCGCGCCGCGCCGGAAAATGAATCGTAGCGCACCTTCCAAAGCTCTTCCCCGGTCGCGGGATTGTAGCTGTAAGCCGCTTTGGCGCCGACTGTAATCAATTGCTTTTCGCCGTTCTCTTCCACCAGAATTGGTGTGCCGTACGCTTTGCGAAAATCACCTTCCGCCATCGGTTTGCCGTCAGGGCCCAAATCCTTAAACTCAACCGAGCGATCGGTTTTCCAGAGCGTCTTCCCCGTGCGTTTGTCCAGCGCGATCATGTATTGCACGTCCACACCGTCCATGCTCAAAATCAGGGAATTTTCGAACAGAAAAGGCGATGATCCCGGCCCGCGAAAATGGCGGCATGGCATGTCATCGCGCTGCCAAAGCACTTCGAATGTTTCCGTGTCCAGGCACGCCGTGCCGTAACTGCCAAAATGCACGTAAACGCGGCCCGGCTCGATCACTGGTGAAGGCGAGGCGTAGCCGTTGAGCGGATTGCCCAGTGGCTCAGGATTATCGCTGTGAAAAAGCTTTTTGTTGAGTAGGATTTCGCCGGTCTTTGCATCAACGCATATCACAAAAAACTCGTGACCGTCCTTTGTCGCCGTCGTCAGCCAGATTTGGTCGTTCATAATCACTGGCGTTGACCAGCCGAGGTGTGGAATCGGCGTTTTCCAGGTCACGTTCTCGGTCTCGCTCCAAACAAGCGGTAAATCGCTTCCGTCCGGGTTTTCATGGCTCGACGGAACATGTCCGTTGGTCAGCGGCCCGCGGAAATCCGGCCAATCGTTTTGGGCAAATGCTTGGGAAAAAGTGAGTGAGAATAAAAAACAGGTGGTGAGCTTCATAAATTGAAAGGGTTGTATGATTCCGAATTTTGGAGCGGTTTACTCTGTTATGCGGCATTTTTTCTATTTGATCTTTTCCAGATCAATTGCAAGCCGGACGGGTATGTTCATAGCGTCGTGTAAAATGCTAATAACGCCAATATCGCTGTTTTGGAATTCACGAAAAAAAATATAATGCCGCCCATGATGGTAAAAAAATATGCCGTGGTCAATATCCGCAGGAACGCATAGTTCTCGCGGTGGTTTTCTCCAATGTTTTTCTTTATCAGCCAGTTCTTGTAAACAATCGTATATTTGCGCGATGTACTTATCAGCTTGTCTTTCACCCCAAGTCCTGGCTGAATACAACCAAATATCTTCTAGTTCAAATGCCGCCGTTTTGTAAATATGAAAGTTGGCCATGCTATTCCAAGTCGTTCAAATAACGTTTTCTGGCCCTTGCAATGATCTCTTCTTTTGAGATCTTGGTAAATTCGCTTTCGTCTGCGCGCAGTCCAGGTTCCAGTTTCTGTTTCAGCCAACGCCATGCATCTTTTTGACTGCTCAAATCTCGCCGAATAAGATCGCGAATGTATTCACTGGCGTTTTCATACAATCCGTTTGTACCGATCTGTTGGTCTAAATGCGTCCGAAGATTGCCGCCAATTCTGACGTTAACATTTGTTGCCGCCATAAGTAAACCGCCTCTTTTTTGCCTCAATGTTTATGCTTTGATGGAATTTCTCACCAACCTGATTTCAAAAGTATATTACAATAGCGCGCGTGAACAAAAAATGCAATATAATTTACACCCCGATTTACTCCCTACAGATCAAGCCTTAGCCGAGAATAATAAAACCCGCCGTTTATGCCAAACTGCGTGACGCGGCGGCTGTAGGGAAAGCGTCCGCTGCTAATGTTGCCGGACACGGTTTGGCGATCCGGAAAAGTATTCAAAATGTTGTTTCCTCCCACCGACCAACGCACGCCGTCGAATAATTCGTAGGCCAGATCAAGATCAAAGATGGTTTTGGCGTTAAAAATCTCGTCGTTCGCCGGATTGGTTGGCTTGTAATAAATCTCGCCAAAATAGGAAGCGCGCGCCGCGAGATTGAACTTGCCGCGATTATACCGGAGGGAGAGATTGCCCTTCTCACGCGGCAAAGCGTCTTCCAGACGATTTCTTTCTTCCCGGTTAAAAAGCGTGTTGCGCACGCCAGCCAAGTCGCCGCTGGAAAAAACGTCCGCTACGCTTTGCGGGATGTTCGTGTTCAGCACTTCGGTCTTGGTGAAATTGGCGGAAGCCGTCACGTTTAAACGCCCCGCGCCCAGATTCATCCCGTAAGAAGCGACCACATCCAAGCCCATTGTTTCGGTATCGACGGCGTTAGCAAAAAACTGCGCGGCGCCAACGCCAGAGCTTTGAAACGGCGAAAGAATTTGCGCGACGGTCGCATCGCTGTCGGAAAACCGGCTGGAGAGCACAATGCGGTCGTCGATGTTGATCAAGTAACCGTCGGCGGTGATGGAAAAATTGTTCAGCGGCCTTGCTGTGAATCCCGCGCTAAAATTGACCGAGGTTTCTTCCGTGAGTTCAGGAATGCCAAAGGCCTTGGTCACGGGATCGTGATTCGACGCAGTCAAAACGCGGCTTGGCTCCAAAGCGCCCGTGTTCGGGTCAATCACAAACTGGATCGAAACGTTGTTAAACCAGACTTGATGCAGCGATGGTGCGCGAAAGCCAGTGCTCACGGCGCCGCGCAACGCGAATTGAGGGGTCAATTCCAGGCGCGTCGCCAATTTTCCAATGACGCGATTGCCGAAGTCACTGTAGTTCTCGAAGCGTCCGCCAACGTCGATCAAAAGCGCGTCGGTGATTTGGCTTTCAAACCCGGCGTAGGCGCTGATGCTATTGCGAAAGCGATTGACTTCATTATCAGGCTGAAAACCGGCGAAAACTTGCGATCCCGGATTCTTCGGCGCACCGGTCGCGGTGGTGTCAAAATCGATTCCCGGGCGTGACCCGCCGTTGCCGAGTTGCCAGGAAGCGTCTTCTCCCGCAGAAATTCGGTAATTCTCAACACGAAATTCTCCGCCCGCGACAAGGGAAAGCGATTTAACGGCGTCTGTTTTGATGAAACGAACCGCGTCGAAATTGCCCACGGTCTGTGCGAATCGCAAACGTCCGGCGTCAAACGAGGTTGGACTCGCTGCGCCCAGAGATGCGTTGTTGGTGTTTTCAATGTTGAATTGAAAAGCGTTCTCGCCGTGGGTCAAGCTAAAATCGACGTCCCAGCCGCGTCGGGCGCCGCGGACGCCGGCGGTTAAGGCATTATCCACAATTTCGGTATGAATTTCCGGCAAGAAACCGTTGGGAAAGATATCAAAAACGACGCGTTCTTCCTGATTCGGCAAACGATAAAATCCCGTCGCCGCCCCGCTGCGGTGCGAATAGCCGCCGAACGTGTAAAACTCCGCACTTCCCGTCAATGGAATTTCGGAATTAAAAAAAGCCGCGCCAAAGTCCGCCGCGCTCTGGCCTGTTTTCATGGTAAAATCGTCGCGCGTCAAACCGGCGGCGCGCATTCTCTCATCGTCGGCGTTCCTGATTTCGTCCGTGTAGCCAAAAGTCGGATGCTCGGAAAAGTAAATCGGGCCGGTGTAGGTTTCCGAGCGATTGGTGCGCGCGCGGTCTAAAAATTCAGCGGTGATGTTGAAAAACCCGTGTTCGCCAACGCGAAAACCGTAGTTCACGTCCGTTTTAATGACTTCGCCGTCGCCCTCGCCGGTAATCCCGACCGAAGTGTTTACCTCTACGTTTTCCGTCTGTTCTTTCAAAACAATGTTGATCACTCCAGCGATGGCGTCGGAACCGTATTGCGCCGCCGCACCGTCGCGCAACACCTCGATGCGTTCGATCGCCGCCGTCGGAATCGCGTTTAAATCCACGCCGACCGTGCCGCGCCCAAACGTGCCGTTGACATGGGTCAAGGCCGTCTGGTGGCGACGGCTGCCGTTGACCAAAACGAGAACCTGATCCGGCCCAAGTCCGCGCAAACTAGCGGGATTGATGTGATCAGTGCCGTCGGAGATCGTCTGGTGCGATGCGCTGAAAGATGGAGCGAGTGTGGCGAGCATTTGGTTGACTTCAGGCTGTCCGGAGTCACGAATGTCGGCGCTCGAAATCACGTCCACTGGTACCGGGGTTTCGATGGCGGTGCGGGTGGTTCGCGAACCGATGACGACGAGTGCGTCGCCGAACATGACGGCGCTTTCGGCAAGCTGAAAATTCACCGTAATTCGCTCGCCGGCTTTCACAGTCACCGATTTTTGAACTGAAAGATAGCCGATGAAGCTCGCCTTCAAAGTATACTTTCCCGGGGGAATGCTGATCCGATATTTCCCGTCCATTCCGGCGCTGCCGCCGCGCATTGTTCCCCGGATTGAAATATTGGTTCCCGGCAAGGCGTCGCCATTTTCCGCCGTCGTGATTGTGCCGACGATTTCACCATTTTCCTGCGCCAGGATTGAACACGCCCCTATTATTAGCAGCGCAATCTGCACAAATGCGCGTCGCAGACAAGTTCTTACCTTTGACATTTTCTTGCTCCACTTTGATATTTTGAAATCGAGTGTTCAAAGACAATTTGTGATTATTCCAGATTACGGTGGAAAGTATATCAAACCAATCGATCACACCATTTTTTTTTGACCATCCAGAATGCGCGGTCTCGACAACGAGCCAATAAAGTCGGGTAAAAACAAAAAAACCGGTTGTACTCGCCGTATGCCGAGCAAACCGGTTCTATTTTCAAAAACAATCTATGATTTGATCTAAATGAGTCATCCCTGCGCTGATCCGGTCAGACGTTTCCTCAGCGTCTGACCGAATTGGCGCTTCAGGGTCACTTCATCAATAACAGTTTGCGGTGGCTCGTAAAAGCCTGCCCCGCGCGGATGACGTAAATGTACATGCCGCTGGCGACTTTGACGCCGCTTTCGTCACGCGCGTCCCAGGTCGTTTCGTATTGTCCCGCCGCGTATTCGTCGGCGACGAGGGTGCGCACGAGTTGGCCGACGCTGTTGTAGATCGCGATTTTGATCTCGCGCGTTTCCGGCAGGTCAAAACGAATCGTTGTGGTCGGGTTGAACGGATTCGGGTAATTCTGGTAGAGTTCGAACTTATCCGGAATCGCCAGGCTGATGCGATTGACCTCGCCCGCGTCAGCGACGGTTTTGGCCAACCCCGGTCCAAGCAGACTGCCGGGCGAGTTATGCGCCAGGAACAAACAGTCGCTTTCGATCAGGATCGACTCGGCGTAAATCCCGCCGCGCAATTGCGTATTTTTCTTCATCACCACGTCGGCGTTGACAGCGATCAACGTGCCGAGAAAATACGCTTCCCGTCCAAGCTCAATTTCTCCCGATTGCAGCGTGCAGAACGTCACCAAATCGCTGTCCGCTTCGCCGTTTGGCAGGCGGATTTCGATTTCATGGCCGAGGCCGAGATCGTTCACGACATTGACCGTGATCGGCCCGCCGGAAACGTCGATATCGAACACGACCGGATCGTCTTTCGTGACCAACTCTTCAAAAAAGTAGTCGCCGCTTTGCAGGAACAGCGTGCTGTTTTGCTCCAGAGTCACTTCGCCGTAGGAGCCGGGCGCCAGCGTCAGCGAACCGTCTTCGGGCACGTCGTGATCCGCGCCGCCGGCAGTGTAGGATTTCGTCGGCAAAGGCAGCGGCGAAACCGAAGCGCCTGCGTTCTGTGATCCGGTGATCGTTCCTTCGTCGTCGAGATCGATCGCGCCGCCCGCGGTTGCGTCGCCGTCGATAATCACCTCTTTGTTAATCTCAATATCGTCAACAGCGGTGAGATCGACGTCGTACTCGCTGGGATCGCCTTTTTCAAAGATGATGTTGGCGTTGGAATGAATCACACCGGCGGAACCGACATGCTTCGTGCCTTCAATGACAATGTCGCCGTTAGAGAGAAAAACATTGTCAAAAACAGTGACTGTCATCGTGTCCGAGCCGGTGCAGCCGTTGACGTCGGTGACGGTTAAAATATAATCCGTCGTCGCAAACGGACTAGCCGTCGGATTGGCCAGCGTCGGATCGTCAAGGTCTTCGACCGGCGTCCAACTGTAAGTGTAAGGCGCGGTTCCGCCGGAAGCTGACGACGGACTCCCGCCGATGCTGGTTGAGCCGCCAAAAACAATGTCAACGTCCGGCCCGGCATGAGCGGTCGGGCGCGGATAAATGGTCACTTCCACGTCGTCGTTGACGATTTTGCCGTTGTCGTCGGTGACGGTGACGGTGTAAGTCGTCGTGCCCGCCGGTGAAGCCATCGGATTGGCCGCGGTCGGATCATCGAGTCCAATGATCGGCGACCAACTGTAGGCAAACGGCGGGGCGCCAACCGAAGCCGTCGGGCTGCCGCCGATTTGCACGGAATCGTCCGCGCATACCGCGACGTCCGGTCCCGCGTCCGCGACCGGCAACGGCTGGACGTTGACCGTCATGGTGTCGGTTGAAACGCAATTTTTCGAATCGGTGACGGTGACGATGTAGGTCGTCGTGTCCGTCGGTGAAGCGGTGGGATTGGGGAGAGTCGCGTCATCCAGCCCAAGCGCCGGGCTCCAACTGTAGGTATAGCCCGGATTGCCGCCGGTTGCCGTCGGAGCGCCGCCGATGACGACGTTGTCGCCGACGCAGATCGTCTGATCCGCTCCGGCATTGACAATGGGCAGCGGAAGAACCGTGACGAAAATCGTGTCCATCGTCACGCAATTGTTGTCGTCGGTCACAGTGACGATGTATTCCGTATCAACGGTCGGAGAAGCGGTCGGGTTGGAAATGCTGGCGTTATCGAGACCGGTCGCCGGACTCC
Source organism: uncultured Deferribacteres bacterium (assembly GCA_964014485.1). Classification (GTDB taxonomy): domain Bacteria; phylum Zhuqueibacterota; class Zhuqueibacteria; order Zhuqueibacterales; family Geothermadaptataceae; genus CAXHAT01. The sequence continues at coordinate 10,983 of CAXHAT010000021.1, read as the reverse complement.
AACTGTAGGCGTAAGGCGCAAGTCCGCCGGAAGCCGTTGGGGCGCCGCCGATTGCGACGGATTCGCCAAAACAAACTTCCACGTCAGCCCCGGCGTTGACCACCGGGTTGGGATGGACGGTCACCAGAACCGTGTCCATGTCGGTCTTGCCGTTGAAATCGGTGAGCGTGACGATGTACGCCGTCGTCGCGCCTAGTGAAGCGGTCGGGTTGGCCAGCGAAGCATCGTCGAGGCCTCCCGCCGGAGACCAACTGTAGGTAAACGGCCCGGTGCCGCCAGCCGCCGTCGGACTGCCGCCGATTTGTACGGATTCGCCCGCGCAAATCGCTTGATCCGCACCCGCGTCAGCAACGGCCAAGGGCTGCACGGTCACGATCATCGTGTCCATGTCGGTCTTGCCGTTGGCGTCGGTGATGGTGACGATATACTCGGTCGTGTCCGTCGGCGAGGCGGTCGGATTGGCCAAAGTGGCGTCATCCAGGCCTGTTGCCGGACCCCAGGAATAGGTAAACGGCGCGGTGCCGCCAGCCGCCGTCGGTGCGCCGCCGATGACGGTCGATTCGCCGATGCAAATCACTTTGTCCGCGCCAGCGTCGGCAACGGCCAGAGGTTGAATCACGACAACCATCGTGTCCATCGCCGTTTTGCCGTTAAAATCCGTGACGGTGACGATATACTCGGTCGTATCAGCGGGCGAGGCCATCGGATTGGCGAGCGTCGCATCGTCCAAACCAGTCGCCGGACTCCAGGAATAGGTAAACGGCGCGGTGCCGCCGGTCGCGGTTGGGCTGCCGCCGATTTGCACGGAGTCGCCCAGACATATCGCTTGATCCGGCCCGGCGTCCGCCGCCGCCAATGGCTGGATGACGACGATCATCGTGTCCATGTCGGTTTTGCCGTGAACATCGGTGACGGTGACGATGTATTCCGTCGTATCGGTTGGTGTAGCGGTCGGATTGGCGAGTGATGCGTCGTCAAGGCCGGTTGCCGGGCTCCAGGAATAAGTAAAAGGCCCGGTTCCCTCCGCCGCCGTGGGCACGCCGCCGATGACGGTCGATTCGCCCAAACAAATCGATTTATCCGCCCCGGCGTCAGCCACAACCAACGGTTGAATGACGACGATCATCGTGTCCATGTCCGTCTTGCCGTTGGCGTCGGTGATCGTGACGATGTATTCTGTCGTATCCGCCGGAGAAGCTTTCGGATTGGCGACGGTTGCATCGCTCAATCCGGCAATCGGCGTCCAGCTATAAGTAAACGGCGCGGTTCCTCCCGCTGCGGTCGGAGTGCCGCCAATCGTCACTGAATCACCCAGGCAAATCGCCTGATCATCTCCTGCGTCTGCAATCGGCAATGGCAGCGTTGTGACGACAATCGTATCCATGACCACGCAATTATTCGCGTCGGTGACGGTGACGATATATTCCGTCGTATCGGTCGGCGTGGCGGTCGGGTTAGCCAAAGATGCGTCGTTTAGACTCGCGGCGGGCGTCCAGGCGTAGGTGTAAGGCTCGGTACCGCCGGAAGCCGTTGGAGCGCCGCCAAGATCGACGGATTCGCCGAGACAAATCGCCGTGTCCGCACCGGCGTCAACCACCGGCAATGGAAAAGTCGTGACGACAATCGTATCCATCACCACGCAATTGTTGGCGTCAGTAACGGTGACGATGTACTCGGTCGTGTCAGTTGGCGTCGCCGTGGGATTGGCCAAAGAAGCGTCGTTCAAACTCGCGGCGGGCGACCAACTGTAGGTAAAAGGCGCCGTGCCGTCGGAAGCGGTCGGCGCGCCGCCCAAGGCGACGGATTCTCCCAAACAAATACTTGTGTCCGCTCCAGCATCCACGATTGGCAGCGGGTGCGTCGTAACCGTCAGGCTGTCTTTCACCACGCATCCGTCAGCGTCGGTGACAGTGACGACGTAGGTCGTCGTGTCTGTCGGCGTAGCCGTTGGGTTGGCGATGGTCGCGTCATCCAGGCCGGTCGTCGGCGTCCAGGCGTACGTAAAAACGCCGGTTCCGCCGCTGGCCGTCGGGCCGCCGCCAATGACGACGGATTCGCCCAGACAAATACTTGTATCCGCCCCGGCGTCAACCACTGGAATCGGCTTGATGATCACCAAAACCGTGTCCATCGCCGTGTCGCTGTTATCGTCGGTCACGGTTAAAATATATTCGGTTGTATCGGTCGGCATGGCCGTCGGATTGGCCGCACTCGCGCTGCTCAAACCTGTGGCGGGCGACCAACTGTAGGTGTAGGGCGGAACGCCGCCGGCCCCGGAAGGCGCGCCGCCGATTTGCACGGAATCGCCCAGACAAATCGCCGTGTCCGGCCCGGCGCTGGCCATGAGTTCTGAAACAGTCGAATAACGCTGTTTGTAAATGCCGTAGTCGTCGCCGTCGTGGGTGGCGCTGGAATGGCGCAGACCGTCCTGCCAAACGACGACCAACGTGTCGGTGCTGCCGTACTGCGCCAATTCCGCGAATTGCTGAAAGTCCGTCGTGCGCGTATTGACCTTGATTTCCGCGCCGATCGCAGCACCGCTGGCGGCAAACGCGCGCAAGTAAACGCCGTCGAACGAGCCGTCCTGCGCGTAGCTGTTCCAGGCAAGCGTGTACGCCCCGACGGTCGTCATGGTGACGGCGACGTTGTCCTGTGAATTCGTGGTCGTCGTGTTGATTTGCGTTTCAACGCCGTTGGGCGTGCCGTTGGCGAGGTAGCGCTGAGCGTAAATCCCGCCCTTGTCGCCGTCCTGCCCAAAACTCGTCCAGGCGACGATAAAATTGCCGTTGACGTCCATCGCAATCGCCGGTTCTTGCTGGTTGCCCGCGGTCGTCGTGTTCACTTTGAAGGCCGCGCCTTGCGCTACGGCGGAGCTATTATAGCGCCGTGCGTAAATTCCCAGCCCGGAGCCGTCGGTGTTTTCTTCCTGCCAGACAACGACATAATCGCCGTCCGAATCTCGCGCGACATCCGGAAAACCGAGAAAATTCGTGTTCGAGGTGGCGACGGTTTGCACCGCTTCCACGTTCACGCCGGCGGCGGTTATCCTCCGTGACCGAATCGAAAACGTATTGGTCGAAGTGTCAATTTGCGCGAAAACAACCACCATGTCGCCGTTGTCTTGCACGGAGACTTTCGGGAATTTGGCTTGAGTGCCGTTTTCGATCAACGGGAAAATATCCCCCAGCGCCGCACCGGTATTGTCGAAGCGCCGCCCCTGGATGCTCCAGGTATTGTCGTCCTTTGTGTCGTCCATCCAAAAGACGACATAAGCGCCGTTCTGCGCCATCGCAATGTCGGGATAGCGCTGATTTCCCGCCGTCAAAGAATTGACGACGCCGGTGGAAAGCGGCGTTCCGTCCGCGCTGTAGCGGCGCTGAAAAATCCCGAAGCGATCAGCATCGCCGCTTTGGCCGAGGCTCTCCCAGACAATCGTGTAGCTCCCGTCCTGCGCCATCGCAACGGCCGGGTGCTTTTGCGTGCTGTCAGTCACCGTATTCACTTGGGTCTCGCCGCCGACGGCGGTCACCTGTGAGAATACAGACGTTGCAGCGCACATGATCATAAAGCAAAGGCCTGCCGTCCAGTGGCTTTGTTGCAGTTTTTTTCGAAACATGCCTTACTTAGCTCCTTTGTCTTTTTTTGCCTTTGACATTTTTTCTTTCGCCTCCGCAAGACGTGCGGCAAACTGCGCCAATTGCTTTTCCTGCTCGGCAAAAGTGAAATTCCGTTCCTGCAATTCAGTGGAAATTTGCTTGCTTTCAGCGTTCAATTTCTGCACGGCTTTGGTCAGCGGCGCCACAAAATCGGCGTAGCGCAAGCCGTACAAATCATTTTCAGATTGCGGCTGGTCGACGCCGCTGAATTCGTAGCCGGTCTCTTTTGCTGCATCTTCAACTTCCTGAGCGATAAAGCCGGTCTGGCGCTTCGGCGCGGGCGCGTTATTCGTTTCCGCGACTTTTTCACTTCTTCTTTCAGCAAAAGCTTGTTGATCCAACTCATAAGTCACAGGACGCAAGCGCGAAATGAAAGCCATCCCCGGCACGTCGTTGCGCAGGTCTTTTTTGAAGCGCCCGTCCGAAGTCTGCGTCCACGGCACAATACCGCCGACGGAGACGGTTTTCTCATCGCCGAAAACCACCTCGTTATTGGCCGTTGTTGACACATTGAATCCAACAGCAGTTGAATTGACGCCAGAGACGTTTGTTAGCGCGCCAAGCGCGGTCGCATCAGCGCCGGAAAGATTCGCTTTAATTCCAATCGCGACCCCGTTCGCCTGGGTGATCATTGCATCAAAACCAACGCCCACGCTTGTATTCGCCGTGACCTCCGCTAAACGGCCAATGCCGATGGAATTGGCGCCGGAGACAATCGCTTCGTTTCCGACAACAATCGCATTGTTCGCGGTCGCTTGCGCGTCTTCGCCAACGGCAATCGTATTGGTCGCGGAAGCCAGCGCCGACTCGCCGACGGCGATCACGCCTTCATGGGTCGCAAGAGCTGAATAGCCGAAGGCAATGGCCTTGTCCGCGCCAACCTGACTCGCGGCGCCAATAAAAACGGTCCCGTTCAAATTGCTCGCTCCCAAATCAGCGAAAGCGCCCATGCCGGTGTTGTCGTTGCCGGAAATGTTGGCCGCGCCGTTCCATGCGCCGATAAAAGTATTGTTATTACCCGTCGTCGTACTCGCGTCGGAATTGTTGTTGATTCCGGCGTAAGCGCCCGCGAATGTGTTGTTGTCGCCAAAGCGGTTGGCCGCCCCGGACGCTGCGCCGAGGTAAGTATTATAATTGGCGTCGCCGCCGTTGGAATACCCGGCGGAATCGCCGATGGCCGTGTTGTAATGCGCGGGCAGACTGCTGAAACTGCCGAGGTTGTACAGCGCATACGCTCCGGCGGCAGAGTTTTTATAACCTTCAACGTTGGTAAAACCGGAAAAAACGCCGGCGAAAGTATTGTCCCGTCCCCGTGTGCCGTTGCCTTCCCCGCTGGGCGGATTGTAACTGCCGCCGCCGGTGTTGTGATAGCCCGCTTTGTAGCCAATAAAAGTGACGTCGTTCGCCGTGCCGTTATTGTAGCCCGCTTGAAATCCGATGAAAGTCGCGTCTGATCCGGTGGTGTTACCGTATCCCGCTTGATAGCCGATCATCGTTCCGTCCGAATCATCATTCATGTACCCCGCATAGGCGCCGATAAAAGTATTATCTGCGTCACTCGTTGTGTTCAGAAATCCGGCGGAATAGCCGAGCATAGTATTATCTCTTCCAGATGTGAGATTGTAGCCCGCGTTTTTGCCGAACAAGGAAGCTCTTTGCGCCGAAGTCAGACTAAAACCGGTTGAATCGCCGACCAGCGTCAGACTGTCGCCAAAGGTGATGTTAAAACCGGCGCCGGGGCCGAACGTGGTATTACCAACCTGTGCATAGCTCGCTGCGCTCAAGAAAAGCACGGAGCACACAAGGGCGATACGGTAAAAAGTGCGTTTTCTCATTGTGATCTCCGTGTATTTTTAAGCGTTTTCTTACTTTGTTTTGCTTGTTGCGCTTTCTCTCGTTCGAGGGCCGCCAATTGCGTTTCCGCCTGCTCGAAAAACGCCGCGTAATTCGTCAGCATCTTTTCCTGCCGAGCGATGATTTCATCGTTGGCCTTGATTTCAGTATGCAATTCTTGCATGGCTTTGATCAACGGTGCGGTGAATTCTTCGTAACGCAAGCCCAGCGCGGCTTTTTCCAGATCGCCCGGCGCGTCTACGCCGCTGAAATCGTAGTGTACTTTTTGCGCGGCGGCGGCAACGTCTTGCGCCACGAATCCGCTGTAACGAATTTTCTCTTTTTCAGAATTGGATTGTTGTGCAGCGGGCAGGCCGTTGAATGCGTTCATGGCCTGAACATCGTAGGCATAAGTCAGAGGGTTGAGCTCTTCGACGAAAATCAGCCCCGGCACGTCTTCACGCACGTTTTCTTTGAAGCGCGCGTCCGAGGTCGCCGTCCAGTTGACCACGCCGCCGATGGCCGTGACCGAACCGTTGCCGATGCGGATCGTGTTGTCCGTCGCAACGGTCGCCTGGTACCCCAAGGCCATCGAATTCACGCCGGAAGCGCTGGCGTTGGCGCCGACTGCGGTTGCGTTCTCGCCGCTGGCATTCGCCATATTTCCAATCGCCAAACTGTTGTTGACCGTGCTTGCGGCTTGATCGCCAAGAACGACAGAGTTGGTCAAAGATGCGCTTGCCTGGGTTCCAATGACCACCGTTCGGTGTGATCCTGAAGGGCTGGAAGCTTCACGCCCAATCACGACCTGATCCAGGGCGTTGCTTTGCGCCAGATAACCGACGGCCACGCCGCTGCTTCCCGTAGCGTCGGATTCGGCGCCGATGCTGACATTGCCCTCGCTGGCGGCGCGGGCGTCGTAGCCGACAACGACCACTTCCGCGGCGTCAAGATCCGCGAAAGCGCCGGCAAAGCTCGCTCTTCCGCGCAGAGTATTGTTAAAATCGGCGAATGCGCCAATGCCGGCGTTGTCCTCGCCTTGACGGTTGGTGTAGCCCGTCCTGCGCCCGATATAGGTATTGCGATTGGCGTTGTTCGTACCGTTGTTTCTGTTATTATCCCACCCGGCAAGCGCGCCGACAAAAGTGTTGTAATCGGCGTGTTCAGTGGCCGCGCCTGAAGCGGCGCCCAGGAAAGTGTTGCTAAATCCCTCGCCGACGTCATTGCCTGCTGAGTCGCCGATGGCGGTATTGCGATGGCCGGTCTCATCCAGATCGCTCAAAGCTTCGTTGCCGAAAGCGGTGTTTTTCGAACCTGTTCCGAGAAAAGATGAACCTGTATTAAAACCGCCGCCCGCATTTGAGCCGACGAATGTGTTATCGTAGCCGGTTGAAAAACCGTAACCGGCGTTTTCCCCGATAAAGACGTTATCCCCGCCCGTCGTCAATTGAAATCCAGCCTCCTCGCCGATAATGACATTGTCATCCCGCGTTCCGTCCGTATAACGCCAGCCTGCGCGTCGGCCAATGAAAACATGTTCGTTTGTACCTGACACGCTCCGTCCGGCTTGCGAGCCGATAAAAACGTTGTCGAACGGATTTCCGCCGGCGTTCATGAACTCGGCGAAAAAACCGGCTTCATAGCCGATAAATATCTGATCGGCGGCCCCGGCGTCGATCAGATGGAAGCCCGCGCGATTGCCAAAAAGAACATGCTGATCGCCGGTTGTGTTGTTGGTTCCGGCGGAATCGCCGACCGCCGTATTGTCGTTGCCGCCAGCGGCAATGCTCGCCAAAGCGCCCATACCAATCGCGACGTTGCCGGTTTGCGCAAAAACAGGCGTTGCGGCGAGAGCGCATCCGAGCAAGAAGTAAATTGTATTTTTCATATTTTTGTCTCTGAAAATTTTCTTATTTCAAATCGTCATTGCCGCGCAAAGCGCGAATTGTTCCCCCTTTGAAGGGGGTTAGGGGGATGTCTTCTCGTTCCAATGCTTCGCGTTGGAACGAGAAACTTCCGGTCATTCTTCCGGCAAATCATCACCCGCGGCTTTGTTCTCCGCCTTCGGAGCGGCATCGGTAGTGATGATTTCTTCTTGCAATTTCAAACCGCCCTTGCCGGATTCAACCTCCCGCAATCGCGCTTCGAGAGCGGCGAATCTTTTTTGGTAAAGCGCCAATTGCTCGCGCTGCCCAGCCATTTTTGATTTTTGGTGCTCGATTTTGGCTTGAAGTTCCTGCGCCGCCTTCACCATCGGCGCGGCAAATTCGGCGTAACGCAGACCATAGACTCCGGCTTCCGAATTCACTGGCGCATCGACGCCGCTGAAATCATAGCCCACGCTCTGAGCGGCGGCGGCGACTTCTTGCGCCAGGAATCCGGTGTAGCGAATTTTCTCTTTTTTCAAATTCTGCTGCCGAAGCGCGTCCGGCGCGCTGACGCCGCGCGCGGCGTTGAGTTTGTCCAAATTCCAGGTGTAAGTCACCGGTCGCAGCGCGTCGATAAACGCCATGCCCGGCACGTCTTCCCGCACGTTTTGCTTCACGCGACCGTCCGAAGTCGCCGTCCAGTTCACCGTGCCGCCCGCGGAGGTGATGGCGCTGTTGCCGAGGTAAATCGTGTTGTCTTCGTGAACCGTCGTTTGATAACCCAAAGCGGCGGAACCGGCGCCCGTGACAACCGTTCCTTGCCCAAAGGCAGTGGAAAAATCCCCGCTAACGTTGGCCGTTTGCCCGACCGCCGTGCCGCGCGATCCCGTGCTCACGGCTTCAAAGCCCAGAACCGTCGCACTGTCCGCGCCGGCGTTGGCGGAGCGCCCGACCGCGATCGTTCGATTGAGATTGTCGTCGCTGATCGCTTCGCGGCCAATCACCACTTGATTATTCCAAAGACTCTGGGCCAGATAGCCGATAGCAACACCGTTGTTTCCGATGGCGTCGGATTGCGAGCCGATGCTGATCGAGCCGGGATCATTCGCACGGGCTTCATAACCGATGATCACCACCTCGCTATTTTGCACATTTGCGCCCCCGCCGATAAAAGTCGTCCGTGTTCTCAAGGTCGAATTGAAATCGGCAAACGCCCCGATCCCGACATGATCTTCACCGCTTCGGTTGGCAAAGCCGGCTTCAAAACCGGCATAAGTATTACGGTTGGCGTTTCCGGTCTGGTTGTTCCGGTTATTATCGTATCCCGCGCGGGCCCCAAGAAAAGTGTTATAATCAGCGTGCTCCGTCGCGGCGCCCGCGGCTTGTCCCAAATATGTGTTGTAATAGGCCTGTCCGCCGTTATCGATGCCCGCCGAATCTCCTAAAGCCGTGTTGTGATGTACGTCCTCGCTGAGATCGTACAAAGCTTCATTGCCGATAGCTGTATTGCCGAAACCGAACGGATTCGTGATGCCGTATCCAGCCGCCTGACCAATAAAGGTGTTCCGGTAGGACGTTGCTTGCCTATGCCCTGCGTCCCTGCCGATAAATACGTTGTCATACCCCGTCGTACTCAATTCACCGGCCTGTTCGCCGATGAAGATCACGCGCTCTCCCGTGGTGTGATTATACCCGGCTTCCGTGCCGATAAAAATCACTTCGGAAGCGCTGTTGCGGTATCCGGCGCGATGCCCGGCAATCACATTGAAAGAGCCGGTCGTGCTCAAGTAGGCGGCGAAGGCGCCCAAAATCGTATTGTCCGTCGCGTCGGTGAGAAAAGCCCCGGCGGACCTTCCCAAAAAACTGTTGCGCGAGCCGACGTCAATTCGCGCTCCGGCGGAATCGCCGATGGCCGTGTTGTCGTCGCCGGTCGTAATGCTGCCCAGTGCGCCAGCCCCTTGCTGGACGTTGCCGGTTTGCGCCATCGCGCCCGAGGCGAAGGTGAAAACGGCAAACAAGCAATACAAGCCGTACATGCTCATCCTCTGCATCATAAGCATACTCCTTTGCGGGTAGATTGATTTGTTTTGGGTAAAGCGTTTGGTATTGCGAAACGGCGTAAGAAAAACTGAAAGGCGAATTGCGGGAGGGTCCTTCCTCGGCGGGGCCAAAATCCTTTTTGGCTAAAGCGTGCAATCCTTGTTAAAATACTGTTTCCATCCTGTGTCAGCGGAATCATGATAAACAAATTGTTCAGTTTTTACAAAGTGAAGTTTTTTTAAAAAATTTTCATTGTCGCTAATGTTCGGTTAAATTTTTATCTTTTCTCGTTCCAGTGCTCCGCGTTGGAATGCAGCCCAAGCGCTTCGCGCCGCTCTCACGCGGTCAAACGAGCAAGCTGTCTACGAATAGAATGGGCGCGAAGCGCCCAAGAACTGCATTCCCACGCAAAACATGGGAACGAGAAAAATATCGATAAATGAAAATTCTCACGCCCAACAACCGCATTTGTCTCACGTTTGTCCTGCTCGCGACGTTTATCGTTCTATTGCCAAATCTCGACAACGGCTGGGTCAACTGGGACGACCACAAATACGTTCTCGAAAATCCGCTCATTCGTTCTCTCGCTGTTGAAAACATCGCGGCGATTTTTACGCAGCGCGAATTTATGGGCAACTACCATCCGCTAACTCTGCTTTCCCTCGCTGTCGATTTCTCACTTTTCGGCCTTGACGCACGCGGTTATCACGCGACCAATTTGTTGTTGCATTTGGCAAACACCGCGCTGGTTTTTTGGCTTTTCACCCTGCTCGGGCTCCGTTCCGCCGCCGCCGCGCTCGTCGCCTTGCTGTTTGGCGTTCATCCCATGCATCTGGAATCCGTCGCCTGGATTTCCGCACGCAAAGATGTGCTTTATGGACTTTTCTTTCTCTCCGGTTTAATTGCTTATCTCAATTTTCTCTTGCGCGCTGAATCACGGAGCAAGTTCTATATTTTCGCGCTCGTTTCGTTCGCCCTTTCGCTGCTGGCCAAGCCCATGGCCGTCACTTTTCCGGTCATTCTGCTCATCATCGATTACCTCAAAAAGCGGCCTGACTGGCGGAAAGCCTTGCTGGAAAAAGCGCCGTTTTTTGCGTTAAGCCTCATCTTCGGGCTCGTCGCGATTTTCACCCAGCAAGATGCGGAAGCGCTCCCCGGCGCACGCGAAATCGATTTTTTCGAATCTCTGGCCGTCTCCGGATTCAGTCTCTGCGTCTACCTCTTCAAATCCATCTTTTCCGTTCATTTGTCGGCGTTTCATCCCTATCCCGTGCCGCCGGGCGCGCCGCTGCCCTGGTATTTTTATACGGCGGGATTAGGCTTGATTTTTTTCGCGGCGCTCGTTTTCAAGCGCATCATCCGGGATCGGCGCATCGTTTTTGGTCTGGGTTTTTTTCTCGTCTCCATCGCGCCGGTACTTCAGTTTTTGCCCGTTGGTCACGCGCTCCATGCTGAACGTTATACTTATATCGCCTATCTCGGCCTTTTTTATCTCATCGCCGTCGGCATCGAAATAATATTTAAACAAAATAAACCGGTATCAGCCAAACATCTCATTAGCACCGGGCTGAAGCGCGGGGCTAATG